>JBDSDG010000212.1:0-23985 GCA_039920685.1 Ferruginibacter sp. | reverse complement strand
AAAATGGTTTTGCTTCTGTCGTTAAAAAAACGTTCAGTGGCCAGCCGCCGTTTCCCGCTATGGCCTGTACTGCTTCCATGTAGATATGATCAAGGTCCGGCCGTTCTTCCCGATCAATTTTTATATTGATAAAATGCTCATTCATATAAGCCGCAATGGCTTCATTTTCAAAACTTTCTCTTTCCATTACATGACACCAGTGACATGCAGCGTAACCAATGCTGACCAAAATCGGCTTGCCAGTACTCTCAGCCAATCTCAATGCTTCATCTCCCCAGGGATACCAATTTACGGGGTTGTGAGCATGTTGTAAAAGATAGGGACTGCTTTCATGAACCAGGTGATTGGTGAATTTTGTTGTCATAAGGTAAAATTAAAAGTTGCCATGGTAAAAATGGGGTTGCTACTCAAAGATGTTGGGTACAAAGGATGGATTTATAAATACAGTTTTTGATCAGGCGATCAACACGGGCAATATTGTATTTGCATAGACAGGCAATCAACAAAGGGTGATTTTGTGGCCAGCAGTCATCAGGCCTATTTCTTTTTTTCTGAAGAAAGGAAATGATCAAGGGCGCTTATCATGCTTGGAGCCTGTGGTTCGGGCGCCTTAATATCAAGGGTGAGTCCGGCATCTTCTGCCGCTTTAAAAGTATTCATTCCAAATGCACCGATCCGGGTCCCATTTTGCTGAAACCCAGGAAAGTTTTCCATCAGGCTTTTAACTCCGCCGGGTGTAAAGAAACATATGATATCGTAATTGCGGGCGATCACATCCCGGATATCATTGCTTATAATCTTATACAATACCGGTGTGGCAAATCCGCAGTTGTGATTTTTAAGCCAATTGGTGATCTCGCTATCAAAGGACTCGGAGCATGGGTATAGGAACTTTTCATTGTCCTTGTGTTTATTGATCACATCAAACAAACTTTTATTCACCCCATCTGCACCATAGAATACTTTGCGCTTGCGGTAAAGGATAAACTTTTGAAGGTATAAGGCCACTGCCTCAGTGATGCAGAAATACTTTGTCTCCTGCGACACTGTGATCTTCATCTCGTCACATATCCTAAAGAAATGGTCGATGGTATTCCGGCTGGTAAATATGACAGCAGTGAAGGCAGCAATGTCGATCTTCTGTTTGCGGAAATCTTTGGCAGGAATCCCTTCTACCACAATAAAAGGATGAAAATCAAGAATTAAACCATACTTATTGGCCAAATCATAATAAGGAGACTTTACCCCTTCTGGCTTTGGTTGAGTGATAAGTATTTTTTTAACTGGTTTCTTTGAAGCAACAAGCTTTTTTAAATCGTTTTTAATCATACTTATATCTCCAATGGGAATGTAAAATTACATTTTTTTACTTATAAAAAGCAATGCCAGTTTGTAAATGACCAGTAATGGTACTATTTCAATACCTGTGATATAGATGAAGAAATGAAAGCGGCTAACTTTGAGCCGGTTTTGTAATAAACTATACGATCGGATAAAACGCATCAGGATCATAAAACCGATGACCAGGAAGGAACATAATATAGCGATACCTGCAATTCGCCTTTCTGAAAATGCCATAATAATTACCAGTGGGATCAGGCAGATTGAGACGATCTTATTGATCATAAAAACAATGAAGATATAGGTATCGGCTTCTTGCATGAATCCAGTGATCCACCCAGTGAATTTTAAAATTAAAAATTTGAACAGGTAAATTATTACCAGGCCTGAGGACGCAGAGAATAATAGTTGCCATTCATTTAAATCGCCCGCATACCCGAAATAATATAATAATAAGTATAAATACCAGCCACCAATAAGTATGAAAAACATATTAAAGAAAAGCGATGGCAACTTAGCTTGCAATAGTTGATCCGTTAACTGGCCCTGGCGCAAGGAGGTATTAAAAAATACGCGGAACAAATTACTGAAATAACGTGCATACAAATACTTTAAAACTGCGAAAATTAAAACCACGAAAAGCAACAGATAAAAAACAATATCCTTTGAATTATTGTGGTGTTGAATCTGAACCAGGTTATTTGAACTGTCTTTTGAATTCAGATAAATATTATGTTCCAAAATTCCCTTTAATGAGAATTTTTTAGGAACAATTTGTTTGATTGCAATAGATGTATCGGCTGTACCCAAAGAATCTCTGACCAAAGTTGTGTCTATAAGACGTACTGAATCTTGAGGCATCACGGATGTATCCGGTTCCTGGGCAGCAGCACAAAAACAGTAAAAAAATAATATAAAAGCAAAGAATGCCTGCTTCAACTTAGTACATTTATCTGCTGTAAAAATAGTTTTGAAAATGTATCCACTTAAAAGAAATTTATATAACCGAAGTGTAATTTCGATGCTTCCCTGATATTGAATTTGATATCATCTCTTTTTCCCACAGCATAGCTTAAGTTCAATGCTCCCAGTTTTGTTTCATAAACAATTCCAAATCCTGCCCCGAGGAATTGGTTATTTACATTGATGGATTGGTATTTACTTTTTGTTAGTCCAGCGTCTATAAAGAAGAATAGGTAAGACGAGGCCACATCTATCAGGTTCCTGTATTCTAAAGTTACAACTCCATACTGTGAGGCATAAATGCTTTCTTCATCAAAACCACGCAATAATTTATAGCCGCCAACCTGGAATAGTTCGTTCCTGAAAATTGAAGGGCTGCTATAAAGTCCTGTATTGATGGCTGTTTTGAATACTGAAAGTTTGCCCAATGGGATATAATGTGCTGCTGCCAGCTTTAATCTTAACTGGTAACTTTTCGGCTTTATGGAATCGTATAATGATGCATAATTGAATAATGGATCTTTAATACTTGTGATATCTGCATTCTGTTTTACTTTCTTTATTCCTACAGATGCAACAATATTTATCTCATTTCCCTTTCGTGGATTATAGCGATAGTTGGTATTTATCCAGCTATAATTGATACCAACATTCACCGAATTCACATCAATGTTTGCAGGTAATTTTCGCTTCGCTTTTATAAGATTTGTATCAACTGCACCGGATAATAAACTTGTGTTCTGCCACTGTACAAAAAATTTTCCGATTTGATTTATTGCCAAACCGTATTCAAGACCGAACTGAGCATTTATTTGTAAAAAGCTTGAATCTTTCTTAAAGAGATCAAATAAAAAATCGAAACCAAATTTCGTATTAAAAATATAAGGTTGGTTGTACCCAAGGTTTAGCCGCGGAGATTTTTTTTGCAGCTGTTGCCATTTGATCAAAATGTTCTCACCAGTTCCAAGGAGATTTTTCAAGTCGAGGTTAACGTCGCCGGTTAGCTGTAGTTTACCGGATTCTCCTGACGCTGGCAAAAACCCTATAAGGAAATTGATCTGGCTGCTTCGTTTTGGCTGCAGGTATAAGTTTAAAACCGATCCTGCGCCAAGCATAGTAACATCGGAGGGCTGCAAAGTAGAAACATACTGCAATTCCTGGATGCGTTTGTCTACCAGTGCTAACTTTTCCTTGTTATAACTGCTTCCGTTAGAAATGTCGAGGTAATGCTGCAGAAATTTTTTGCTGAGGCTCACCTTTCCATAGACCCTGATACTGTCTACAGGATATAATATCCCTTTATCTGCTTTTAATAGTGCATTTATCTTATCATCCGTGATCGATACACTATCTAAATAAATGGTGGCAAAGGGATGACCTTCCTTTTCAAAATAATTCAGGATCCTTTGTTGCAAAAGTTGAAGCTGTGCAATATTCAGGGCCTTATTTGCGAAATTCTTTTGCATGAATCCTGCCTCTTCCAATGCAGCCTTGTCAATATTCACAGGTGTTAGCTGTACCCAGTTATAATGTGTTCCAATATATACATGTGCATGAACGGTAGAATCTGAGGACCATGCACTATCTATTGAAGCTACCGGATATCCTTTCGCGGTTAACAATGCGGATAACTTTCCCAGGAAGTTATACGCATCTGCCTGGCTGGCAAATACTGTTTGTAGCGGAATACCCTGCAGGTGAAACGAACTATCTTTGTCAATAAATTTTATATCTAAATAAGTATTCTGAGGAACAACAGAAATTTTTTGAGCCAGCAATGGGGCCGATAAACTGCAATAAAGAAGTATAACAAGTAAGCTTTTCATCTGGTTTGTGCCTGTCTTCATGCAGTAATTGTTCAAAAATACTAAATCTAAACCTACGATCCATTGGCTGGTATTTATATTCATATTCCATTTTGCAAACAGGCGTGCACTTATTGCAACTTTCATTTTTCAACTTCGATGTTGCAAAAGGACGGGTTATTAAATGCTATTAATAATGAGATCCTGTTAACCCCGTTATTCAGTGAGGCAGAGAATATACATACTATATATATCGGGGGGGGCACACCAAGCCTTTTAGCCTCCCGGGAATTAGAAAATATTCTTGCATCAATACATAAAAAATTCAATGTTGCTGATGATGCGGAGATCACGCTGGAAGCGAATCCTGATGACATCAATAAAGCGGTCTTATTTGAATGGAAAAAGATCGGGATAAACAGGCTTAGCTTAGGAGTACAGTCGTTCGTAGAAACCGAATTGCGATGGATGAACCGGGCACACCAGGCTTCACAATCACTGCAAAGTATAGACGATATAATGGAAGCAGGCTATAGTAATTTCTCTGTGGACCTGATCTATGGGTCTCCTTTGCTATCAGATGATGATCTTATAAATAACCTGCAAATTATTTTTAGTAAAAATATACCGCATATTTCCTGTTACGCTCTTACCGTTGAGCCCAAGACAGCGTTAGATAAAATGATCGGTCAAAAGAATTCGTTGCCTGTGGACCCGGAAAAGCAATCTGCGCAATTCCTGATGATCATGCAGATGATGAAGGATCACGGATACGAGCATTATGAAATAAGCAACTTTGCAAAACCTTCTTTCAGAAGCATACACAATAGCAATTACTGGCACGGAAAACCGTATTATGGCTTTGGCCCCTCAGCACATTCATTTGACGGGAGAAACAAACGGCAATGGAACATTGCTAACAACAGCATGTATATTTTATCTCTACAAAAAGGGATCGTTCCTTTGGAGCAGGAGATACTTTCAGACACACAACGGCTGAATGAATATATTATGATCTCGTTACGCACTATAGAAGGTATAAATTTAGAGATCATCAAATCCAAATTTGGGATCAGTTATGCAAAAAGCATTGAATCGCAAAGCGGAAAATACCAGAAATCCGGAAAATTAAATCTTTCGGAAGGAAAATTAAAATTGACCGACGAAGGAAAGTTGTTCGCTGATGGAATAGCCTCGGACCTATTTGTTTAAAGTCGTATGCCTGAAATGTTTTATGGCCTCATTCGCTGCGACACAAACGATCATCACGAGGATCGCTGTTGTACTAAAGTATGAAAATGAAAAAGGCATGTTTGAACTGTTTCCTAAAGGTACAACACTATCAGACCAGGTTTGTTTCTATTTTCTTAAAACCTAAACCTGCCGGCAGATTTTCCCATAGAACCTGGTAAATCGTTTCAGCGATCGGCATTTCTGCAGCAATTTCCTGGTTGATGATATGCATGCATTTACTGGCGTTATATCCTTCTGCGATCATGCTCATTTCAAGCTGGGCCGCTTTAACAGAATAGCCTTTGCCGATCATATTGCCAAAAGTTCGGTTTCGGCTGAATAATGAATAACATGTTACCAACAGGTCACCTAAATAGACAGAAGTTGCATAATTATTATGTGCTCCTTCTGTAGCATTTTTTTTATGTTCAATATATCCAACCTCGGCGTTTATGATCCCGGCCTTTCTCAGGAAACCAGCCATTTCATCGGCACTGTTGGCTATCAGAACACTTAGAAAATTATCTCCATAATCAAGTCCATGTGCAATCCCTGAGCCTACAGCATAAATGTTCTTTAAAACGGCTGCATATTGAACCCCATAGATATCATGATTGATTATCGTATTGATATAAGTGTTCTTGAATGAAGCTGCGATGGTTTTTGCAAATACAGTATCAACCCCGGTAAAGGTTAGATAGGATAATTTTTCTGCTGCTACTTCCTCTGCATGACATGGACCAAGCACCGTAAAATAATCTTCAACAGGCACATTGAAATTATTCTTTAAGTAATCATTCAACAACAGGTTTTGTTCTGGCAGAATGCCCTTTATGGCTGAAATGATCTTCTTTTCTTTGAAGATATTTTTATCCATCTTGTCCAATACTTCAATGGTAAAAGCAGAAGGGATTGCAATGATAATTGTATCTGCATTGCGGATCACAGAAGCGACATCAGAAGTAAGCATCAGCTTGTTAATATCAAAATGTGCAGACTGTAAATATTGAGGATTGTGATGACGAACCTTGAAATGTTCGATGGCAGATTCTGTCCTGTTCCACCACCATATCGTATTGCCATTGTCTGTTAAGATCTTTGCCAGGGCGGTACCCCAGCTTCCGCTTCCGAGAATTCCGAAGGTCATAGTTTGAAGTTCGATGTTTGAAGTTTGATGTTTGAGTTTGATGTTTGAATTTGCAACCAATAAATAACTTTGAAATATTAATAGTTCTGAAACTTCGAACCTCAAACCTCAAACGCTTTTATAAGCCAAGTTTTTCCACCGCCATCTGTGCCGCGATCTGGCTTGCATCTTTTTTATTATAACCTTTCGCCTGGGATACCAATTCTCCATCTACCGTGGCGCCAATGGTAAATAACCGGCGGCCATTTTCAAATTTCTCTTCCAGTGTTTCAAATTCAAGGGCTTTACCATTCTTATTTGCCCACCCGTAAAGCCTGTTCTTGATATTGATCTCCACACCTTCCAGATCGTCGGTAAATAAATGCGGGTAAATTATATATTCTTCCACCCAACGCTGGGTCTTTTTATAGCCTTTATCAAGGAATACGGCACCGATCAATGCTTCCAAAGTATTACCGAATATCTGCGAGATCTTTAGCGCATTATCAAATTTGTTATAAAAGGTGATCTTCTTCAGGCCCATCTTCAATGCGATCTCATTCAGCTTTTGGCGGTTCACCATTTTGCTCCGCATTTCTGTTAGGAAGCCTTCTCCTTTATATGGATATTTTTTAAATAAATAATGGGCTATAATCGAGCTTAGCACGGCATCGCCTAAAAATTCCAGGCGTTCATTGTTTTCATCTGCTCCTTCCCTCACTGAGCGATGACTTAATGCAGTCTTGTATAATGAGACATCGCCAGGTGTAAAGCCCAGGACATTGTTGAGTTGTTTTTTAAACTCCTTTTTTTTCAGGTCGTTCTCAAAAAAATCTCTCAGGAATTGCAAGGTGGAATTAGTTTAACCGAAATTAATCTTTTTGTATTAAATATGAACAATGGTTAACCACTGCGGAAAAGCAAAAAGAATTGCGGATATCAGGCAACATATTTTTTCACGATCACAGAAGCATTGTGTCCTCCAAATCCGAAGGTATTGCTCAATGCAGCTCTTACAACTTTGTTCTGTGCTTTATTAAAAGTGAAATTCAATTTCGGATCCAATTCCGGATCGTCTGTAAAATGATTAATTGTAGGAGGGATTATATCTTTTGTGACAGCCATTATACAAGCAAGTGCTTCCAATGCCCCCGCGGCACCGAGGCAATGGCCTGTCATACTTTTTGTAGAGCTTATATTTAATTTATATGCATGTTCTCGAAATACACTTAATATCGCTTTTGTTTCTGCAATATCTCCCAGCGGGGTTGATGTTCCATGAACATTTATATAATCTATGTCTTCAGGATTCAGTCCCGCATCATTCAAAGCAACATGCATTACTTTTATTGCGCCTCTTCCTTCAGGATGAGGAGCAGTAATATGATGTGCATCAGCGGTGGCACCACCACCGGCTATCTCACAATATATTTTTGCACCGCGTGCAAGAGCATGATCTAAACTTTCTAATATCAATACACCAGAACCTTCTCCCATAACAAATCCATCTCGGTCACGGTCAAACGGACGGCTGGCAGTTTTAGGATCATCGTTTCTTTCACTCAAAGCTTTCATCGCGTTGAAACCACCAAGGCCAGCAGCACTGATAACTGCTTCACTTCCGCCTGTAACAATAACATCAGCTTTATTAAGCCGGATATTATCGAATGCATCAATGATCGCATTGGTAGATGATGCGCAAGCACTAACAACAGCAAAGTTTGGCCCGCGAAAACCATTGCGCATAGATATCTGCCCTGCAGCAATATCCAATATCATTTTAGGAATAAAGAAGGGATTGAAACGGGGAGTTCCATCACCTGAAGCAAAATTAATCACTTCTTCCTGGAATGTGATCAGTCCGCCAATACCACTTGCGAAAATTACGCCCACCCTATCGGGATCAACATTCTCTTTTGTGATACCAGCATCTTTTACTGCTTCGTCGCTTGCGATCAATGCAAACTGGCAGTAACGATCGATTTTCCGTGCTTCTTTTCTTTCTAAATAATTGGTGGGATCGAAGTCTTTAACCTCACAGGCAAACCGGGTTTTAAATTTGGCAGGGTCGAATTGTTTGATAATTTCACAACCGCTTACACCATTAGCAAGGTTCTGCCAATATTCATCAACAGATTTACCCAATGGAGTAAGGGCACCCAAACCGGTTACTACTACTCTCTTTAAAACCATACAATTTGCCTGTGATAATTAAATGGGATGTTTACTTGGCATTTTCCTCCAGGTAAGATACAGCCTGGCCGACGGTGGTGATAGTTTCAGCCTGCTCATCCGGAATAGAAATATTAAATTCTTTTTCAAATTCCATAATTAATTCAACGGTGTCCAAGCTATCGGCACCTAAATCATTTGTGAATGAAGCTTCAGATGTAACTTCCGCTTCATCAACACCTAATTTGTCAACAATGATCTTTTTAACTCTTGTTGCAATGTCTGACATGATAGTAAAATTTAGTTAATACAAGTGCAAAAATATACTTTTTGAACTAATTACAAAGAAATACTAAATACAGTTAATTAATGCTTTAAATACTGAACAGAACGCAATGAAATCAATGAGAAAAGATTTTTGATCGGCCTCAAAATCAACTCGAAAAATGATGTATATTGTAGAATCTTCTACCTTAATTAAGCAGGCAACATCAAAATTCTATGTAAATGGGATTAAAACAGATCGATCATGGCACGAAGGAATATAAGCAGATGGTTTCGCTGCGCCATCAAATGTTGCGGCAACCTTTGGGGTTAACTTTTTCCCAGGAAGAACTTGAGAAAGAGAAGGATAATATTCTTATTGCGGCTTTTGACGATGATGATATGCTAGGATGCTGTATGCTTACAAAAGTTAATAGCAATACCATGCAGATAAGACAAATGGCTGTGCCAAATAATCTGCAAGGCAAAGGAATCGGTGCTTCTTTGATATCATTTATGGAAACTATTGCCAGGGATAAAGGCTGTAAATGCCTGGTGATGCATGCGCGGGATACTGCTGTTAGTTTTTATGAAAAATTTGGATATAAAGCGAAGGGTGAGCCATTCATGGAAGTTGGAATTCCGCATCATGTGATGGAGAAGAGATTATAGACCTCGCCCCAACCCCTCTCCTAAAGGCGAAGGTCTTGATCTAGATCAGGATAAACAAAATCTCATTTCTTGATCTTTGCATTGAATATTTTCCGTGCTGCATGCTCTTCATCTCCCACAAATGCATCTTTAGGAATGATAAAGAATGAGCGGCTGTTGAAGTAGAGGTGAAAAAAATGCGGGCTTTCTATCCATGTACTGAAATCATTCCATTTCCATCCGCGCCGGCCCCGTTCATTTTCAATTGCAAATTCATCTTCATTTAAAATGGCTCTAAAGCTATCTTTAAACGTTTGTGCCTTTTTATATATTACTGTTGGAAGTAAGAACCAGAACACAACCATCATAATGAACCATAACATTGAGCTCATTAAAAATGCAAATGGTGATATTTTTTTGAAGAAGAATAATCCGGCAGATAAAATCGCGAATACATTCACCAGTACCATCATTACTTTTATTTCCATTCTGCTTATGAAGTGATACCGCAGCGCCTGGATAACCTTGGGCTTATCATAAGTAAAATATGCTGAAACCATTTAACAAAGATAATCATGTGGAGAATAACTGAACGGGTCTCGTTCGGTCAAAACAATTTATTATTTTATTGTCCACTCATTTATTATGCTAATGTAACTTATCATTGTCGCGATGACGCGAACCATCTCTTAATGATTTCTTTTCTATATTTTCTTTAAACGCCTTTGTAAGATCTACGCCTGTTTGGTTTGCAAGACAGATCAGTACCCATAGTACATCTGCCATCTCATCAGCCAGAATTTTTCCTTTGTCTGATTCTTTAAAAGATTGCTCTCCGTAGGTGCGAACCATCAATCTTGAAAGCTCCCCTACTTCTTCCATAAGGATACCGAGGTTGGTGAGTTCACTGAAATATTTTACACCGGTGGTTTTGATCCAGGTGTCTACGGTTGATTGGGCTTGTTGTAACGTCATTTCTATTTTTTTATAACACGAATTAAAACTCATGTTTTCTATTAGTGGAATTCGGTAATTCGTGGTGTATTTATATATGTAATCCGTGCCTTGTTTTTTCCTCCCAGAAATTTGTGTAGTCCGTGGCTTTCATTTATATATTCCTGAAATTCTTGTAATTCGTGTCTTCCAATTTACTCTCGATTCTTACTATCTATCAGAATCGTTACCGGGCCATCATTCACTAATTCTACTTTCATATCTGCACCAAACGTTCCCGTATAGATGCTTTTTCCAAGGTCTTCTTCTAATTTCTTTATAAATGATTCATACAATGGGATCGCAACGTCGGGCTTACTTGCTTTACTGTATCCCGGCCGATTGCCTTTTTTTGTTTGAGCATGCAAAGTAAATTGGCTGATTAGTAAAATATCTCCGCCCATATCTTTTACTGAAATATTGGGCACTTTATATTCATCCTCAAAAATGCGGAGATTTACGGTTTTATTACATAGCCATTCGATATCACTTGCGTTATCTGCATCTTCTATTCCAACGAATACGAGTAACCCGTTTTCAATGGACGCTTTTATATATTCATCGATCGTTACGCTGGCTTTTAGTACCCGTTGTATCACTATTCTCATCCAGGAATATTTAATTAAAGATAGGTTGCGACACTGTGTTGTAGTATTAGAACTACGACTAAACTTATTTCATATTAATTAACCGCATAAAAAATTATTTCTTTCCACAATTCGTGCAAAACGCTGAAGAATCAATCTCCATTTGGTTTATGAAAATATACACATTTTTTGTCCACAGCATGGGGAAATAAACAAATATGAAAGTTGGTTTACAAAAGATATTTTCGTTCTCCTCTAAAGGGCTTAACAATAATATAACCTACTAACCCAACTCAAGTACATATGCCAACAAAAAAGCAATCCTCAAAAGGGCTGCAGTTCAGCCGCCAGTTTACCCTGGATGATAAAAGTCCGTTCGACATGTTCGAATACGATTACCGTACATCAGTTATAAAAAATCCTACCGGGGAAGTAGTTTTCCAAATGGATAATGTAGAAGTTCCGAAGAAATGGAGCCAGATCGCTACAGATATCTTAGCACAAAAATATTTCAGGAAGGCAGGTGTGCCGCAGGCTGATGGTTCCAGCGGAAGGGAAACAACAGCAAAGCAGGTTGCGCATCGCATGGCACATTGCTGGCGTGTATGGGGAGAGCGCTATAATTATTTTGCTTCACCAAAAGATGCGCAGGTATTTTATGATGAACTGGTTTTTTCAATATTGAACCAGGCATGCGTACCAAACAGTCCTCAATGGTTCAACACGGGTTTGCACGAAGTCTATGGTATCACCGGCAAACCCCAAGGGCATTATTTTGTAGATCCAAAAGACAGCCAGCTAAAAAAATCAACTTCGGCATATGAGCGCCCACAGCCGCATGCTTGTTTCATATTAAGTGTGAATGATGATCTTGTAAATGATGGCGGCATCATGGATCTCTGGGTTAGAGAAGCAAGGATCTTTAAATATGGAAGTGGGGTTGGTACAAATTTCAGCAGTATACGTGGTGAAGGTGAAAAGTTAAGCGGTGGTGGAACATCCAGTGGATTGATGAGTTTTTTAAAGATAGGTGACCGTGCAGCTGGCGCTATAAAAAGCGGCGGAACTACAAGGCGTGCGGCAAAAATGGTTTGCCTCGATCTTGATCACCCGGAGATCGTAACGTTTGTAAACTGGAAAGTTGAGGAAGAGAAAAAAGTTGCTGCATTAATTGAGGCAGGTTACCCGAGTGATTATGAAGGTGAGGCATATAGGACGGTAAGCGGTCAGAACAGTAATAATTCTGTGAGGATCCCAAACAGTTTTTTTAAAACACTTGATGAGAACGGCGATTGGGAATTGAAAGCAAGAAGCGATGGCCATACCATGCGCACCGTGAAAGCAAAGGAATTATGGGAGCAGATTAATTATGCAGCATGGCGTTGTGCAGATCCGGGAACACAATATGATACTACCATTAATGAGTGGCATACATGTCCTGAAGGTGGCCCTATAAGAGCCTCTAACCCTTGCAGTGAGTATATGTTCCTTGACAATACCGCATGCAACCTGGCAAGTGTTAATCTTCGCCAGTTCTTCGACGAATCTGATAATAGTTTTAATGTGGCAGGCTTTGAGCATACGTGCAGGCTATGGACCGTTGTATTGGAGATCTCTGTATTAATGGCGCAATTCCCTTCTAAGGAGGTTGCACAACTGAGCTATGATTACAGGACACTTGGCCTTGGATATGCAAATCTTGGAAGCATGCTTATGGTAAGTGGTATCGCTTATGATAGTGAAGCGGCGAGAGGAATTGCCGGAGCGATTACAGCGATCATGACCGGTGTTTCTTATAGGACATCTGCAGAGATGGCAAGCTTTCTCGGAGCCTTCGACAGGTATCCTGAGAACAAAAAACACATGCTTCGTGTAATGCGTAATCACCGTGCAGCCGCATACGATGCTTCAGATGCATTTGAAGGAATAGAAATAAAACCACAAGGTATCAATGCAAAATATTGTCCTGACTATTTACTGAAAGCTGCCACTAAAGCATGGGACGATGCTGTTCAGCATGGAGAAAAATATGGATACAGGAATGCACAAACTACAGTGATCGCTCCTACCGGAACCATTGGACTGGTAATGGACTGCGATACAACAGGTGTTGAGCCTGATTTTGCACTGGTTAAATTTAAGAAGCTAAGTGGTGGTGGTTATTTTAAGATCATTAATCAAAGTGTACCACAGGCTTTGCGTAATTTGAAATACAGTGAAAAAGAAATTGAAGTGATCGTTAATTATGCCAAGGGACATGCAAGTTTAAAAGGATCGCCATTTATCAACGAAGAAACGCTTGGTGAAAAAGGGTTTTTGCCTGCAGAGATCCAAAAGCTAAATGCGGCCATGGCAAGCGCATTTGAAATTGGCTTTGTATTCAATGTGTATACATTAGGTGAAGCATGTTTGCAACGTTTAGGCTTTACTGAAAGCCAGTATCATGATTTTGGATGGAGCTTACTCGAAGCATTAGGATTCTCTGACGATGAGATAGATGCTGCTAATGTATATATATGCGGAACAATGACAGTTGAGGGTGCTCCTTATTTAAAGGACGAGCATCTTTCGGTATTTGATTGCGCAAATAAATGCGGTCATATCGGAGAGCGTTATATCCATGCTCACGGGCATATCCGTATGATGGCTGCAGCACAACCTTTCTTAAGTGGTGCGATCAGCAAGACCATCAACCTTCCCAATGAAGCAACCATTGAAGAGATAGCGGATTCATATCGCCTTAGCTGGGAACTGGGTTTGAAAGCTTGTGCTTTGTATCGTGACGGATCCAAGCTGAGCCAGCCATTGAGCAATAAATCAGATAAGAAAAAGAAAACTACTGAGCAGGCTGAAGAATTAGATAATGAGCGTGCAGAGTTAAAGAATGGATCTTCGTTAGTAGACATGGCAAAGCTCACGATCGAAGAATTACTGGAAGAGATGAACAAGCGGGTGCAAAGCAGTGCAGATACTTCATTGAAGCGTCAATTGGCAATGATCGTTGAAAGGAGGTCACTACCAGCTAAGCGTAGGGGCTTTACTCAGAAGGCAAAGATTAATGGACAGGCATTGTTCCTTCGTACCGGTGAATACAATGATGGCACTTTGGGAGAGATATTCATTGATATGGCAAAAGAAGGAGCTACCATGCGCAGTATGCTAAACTGTTTTGCAATTGCAATCTCTATAGGATTACAATATGGGGTTCCTTTAGAAGAGTATGTTGAGAAATTTGTTTTCACAAGATTTGAACCAGCCGGGATGGTCGATCATCCGAACATCAAAACAACCACCTCGATCATTGATTTTATGTTCCGTTCGCTGGCATATGAATATCTTGGAAGGAATGATCTGGTTCATGTATTGGATAAGCCTGAAGTACAAAACACAGGAAACCAGTCATGGGATGAAAAAACTCCAACCATTGGAGACCGTAAGCATGAGTTAAGCGAAGTAAGAGTTACCGGCAATTCCCCGATACCTGTTGAAGGTGTTCGCTCTCATCGTCTTCATACCATAAAGCCTGCTGGAAATATGGATGCTGTTAGTGCAGCTAATAAATCAATGCAAGGTGATGCGCCTGCCTGCAATACATGCGGACATATAACCGTTCGTAGCGGCACTTGTTATAAATGTTTGAATTGCGGAAATAGCCTTGGATGTAGTTAGAATATTTGGTTTAGTAAGTATAAACAAATCCGGAAACCACCAGCTTTCGCTGGTGGTTTTTGATTTTGGATCACTTAAAATAAAAAAGTTATAACGCTGATCATTACATTAGTCGGAATTATACAGGGCGAAATCTCTTATCTGTTATCTTTGCGCCCATGGCAAACGAAAATAATTTCCAGGAACTCATCTCTCATTGCAAAGAATATGGCTATGTTTTTCAATCATCTGAATTGTATGATGGATTAAGTGCAGTCTATGACTATGGACAAATGGGAGCACAGTTGAAAAAGAACCTGAGGGATGAATGGTGGAAAAGTATGACCCAGTTGAATGAAAATATTGTGGGCATTGATGCGGCCATATTCATGCATCCACTGGTTTGGAAAGCAAGCGGCCACGTAGATAATTTCAGCGACCCGATGATCGATAACAAAGATAGCAACAAGCGTTACCGGGTTGATCACCTTATTGAAGGATATGCTGAACAGTTAAGGGATTCCGGAAAAATTCAGGAAGCAGATGCTATACTAACGTTGATGGATATCCTGCTTGCAAAGGATGATTATGCTGGCTTAAAGAGCTTGATCGAGGAAAATAAAATAAAATGCGCCATTGGTAAGACCAGCAACTGGACCGTTGTAAGACTATTCAACCTGATGTTCTCAACAGAATTTGGTGCGGTTTCTTCTGAAATAGAAGGGGAAAATAATATTGTCTACCTCCGTCCTGAAACTGCCCAGGGCATTTTCGTAAACTTTTTGAATGTTCAGAAAACGGGAAGAATGAAAATTCCTTTTGGAATAGCACAAACTGGAAAGGCATTCAGAAATGAGATCGTGGCGAGGCAGTTCATTTTTCGCATGCGTGAGTTTGAGCAAATGGAAATGCAATTTTTTGTTCGTCCCGGCACACAAAAGCAATGGTACGAGCATTGGAGAGATGAAAGAAAAAAATGGCACGAAAGCATTGGCATTCCTGCAGAAAAACTGCGTTTTCATGATCATGTAAAGCTTGCACATTATGCTGATGCAGCACTGGATATAGAATTTGAATTCCCGTTTGGATGGAAGGAACTGGAAGGTATTCACAGCCGCACCGACTTTGATCTTACACAACATGCAACATTTAGTAAAAAGAAGATACAGTATTTCGACAACGATCTAAAAGAGGACGGAAAGCCGTATGGAAATTATACACCGTTTGTTATTGAAACTTCTGTTGGACTGGACCGGCTGTTCCTTACCGTTATAAGCCTTGCCTATTCAGAAGAAAAATGGACAAAGGAAGATGGAACAGAAGACAGCCGGGTTGTATTAAGGATCCCTGCCAAGATCTCACCCATGAAGCTTGCTATTCTGCCTTTGCTAAAAAAGGATGGCCTGCCAGAGATCGCAAAAGAACTAATGAATGAATGCAAGCAGTCATTTCATTGTTTCTATGAAGAAAAGGATGCTATTGGAAAACGTTACCGTCGTATGGATGCGATCGGTACACCATTTTGTGTAACGATCGATCATCAAACGAAGGAAGATAATACAGTTACTATTCGCTACCGGGATGATATGCGCCAGGAAAGAATTGCCCTCCCAGATGTTAAGAGGATGGTGATGGAGAAGATAAGTTGAGATAAAATATGTAACCCTCGGTCTGCCTTCGACAAGCTCAGGATGTAATTGTGATACAGAAAAAGTATTTAGTTATATCTCTTCATGCAATGAATGATAGAAAGGCTTTATCCAAACAGCATGTTTGAATTTAACCCGCCTTATCTCCGAAATACGGAACTTCATCATTGCTTATTGATTCCTTCTGTTGCCAAAATCCGAGGGTTACAACATGCCCATCGGTTGTTTTAAGCAACCTCCCGAAAATCGCATTGATCGGGTTGAATGTATAATCCGTAACACCAACTGTAAATATTTCGGGGATATTACTTGCAGGTTCCGCCGGATCACTTACACCTTCCTCTATTTTAGCAGGTGCCGCAGCTTTAGGTGCTGGTGATGGAACAATTTTAACTTTGAACCCATTATATTCAAGTAAATTTTTTAAGAAAACTACACGTTCTTGCTGAACATTCTTTTCAACAATACCGCATTTTACTCCATCTAATTCCTCAAACTCGTGGTTCTTATTAATTGCCATCGTTCTTATTATTTTGAATGTTGAATTATAAATTTTGAATTAAGAAAAATCAATAAATTTAGTTCAACATCCATTTTTTTGTCCTTTTAATTATTATCAGGAATATAAATTAACCCGAAGCAACCAAAATTTAAAATTCAACATTCAACATTTAAAATAGGTTTTGAATATAGTCATATATCCAGCTTAATAAACCAGTGAATACAATACCTGCTCCACAAATGATCAGGCCAAGTTTGGTGGATCTTTGAATACTGATCCTTGCAATTGGTTGCTCATTCTCATCCATGAAAACAGCTCGTACAACTTTTAAATAATAATATAAAGAAACGATCATGTTAAGTGCGGCAATCGTAATGAACATGTAATTTCCCTTAGCTGCACCTGCTGTTATTAAAAACAGCTTCCCGAAAAATCCCGCTGTTGGAGGAATTCCTGCAAGCGAGAATAATGCCAGTGCCAATATCCAGCTTAAAAAAGGATTGGTCTTATATAAACCTTTGTAATCATCAATTCTTTCTTTGCCTGTTTGCCATGAAATTGCAGCGGCTACCGCGAATGCCGCCAGGTTCGAAAATGTATAGATCAAAATAAAATAAACAACAGATGAAGTCCCTGCCGTTGAATTCCCGGTAATACCTACAAGAATAAATCCTACTTGTGCAATGGATGAAAAAGCAAGGAACCGCTTTATATTTTGCTGTCTCAAGGCAAACAGGTTGCCGACAACCATTGTAATAATAGATAACAGCATCACCATATTATACCATACTTCATGCATTGGCTGAAACACTTTATAAAGTGTTGCCATAAAAATGAACGCAACAGACCCTTTAGATATAACAGATAAAAAAGAGGTTGCGGCAAAAGGTGAACCCTCATAAACATCTGCAGTCCACAAATGAAAAGGAACGATGGATAACTTGAATGCGAAAGCAGTAAATAGAAATACAAATACCATTATAAGTATCGGGCTGTTATTAAGCATCGATGGCAGTTCCGTAAACCTGATGGTTCCGGTAACGCCATAGAACACAGATATGCCGAATAAAAGGATACCGGAAGAAAATGCTGAATTGAGGATCATCTTCATTGCTGCTTCAGCAGAAGTTTTTTTCTGGAGATCAAAGTTCACCATGGCTGCAACAGGGATCGTTGCAAGCTCAAGTGAAAGAAAAAATATAAGAAGGTTTCCACTCGAGATCATAAAGAACATACCAAGAAGTGCAGATAACATCAGCATGAAAAATTCCGGCATGTGCTCGTTTTTAGTTAGCCAATTTGCAAATAATAAAGAAATAAGGTAAACGCCGAGATTTAGGATATTTTTTTGGAAAGCTATCAGTGAATTGGTATAGAACATGCCATCGAATAAGCTTCCATCAGCGTTTAAGAAAAACCCTGCAATAAAATTGATCAGAAAAAGGACCTGGATGACCGGTAACAATATTTCATTCTTTATTCCCTTACCGATCTTAATGAACAATAGTATGAAGATGATCACTGTCAACAGTAATTCGGATTTCATTAATATCAAAAGATCGTTCATCATATGTTTTGAATCGAGTACCAGTTATGGTAAAGGCCCTATATTTATTTTATCCATGATCACTTGTGTTGCCGGCCTGATAAGATCGTTCAGCCAGAAAGGGGCAAGTCCGATCGCAATGATGCCTGCAATTAATATTATCGCCGCAAGCCTTTCATTCCAGGTTGCATCGGTCAAAACCTCCAATCCTGCTTTTAATGGGCCCATACCAACCTGCCCGATAGCTCTTAGGATATACACGGCCGTTACAACAATGGACATGCATGCAGCTATGGTTGCCACTCTGTGAAACATATCCGGATGTTGCCACGACCCCATGAATACTGTCATTTCTGCAACGAAACCACTTAACCCGGGTAGCCCCAATGAACACAATCCTACTATGAATAAAACGCTGATTACAAATGGCATTACACGAAGCAATCCTCCCATCTCATTTACCTGCCTTGTATGTGTCCGTTCATAGATCATTCCTATAACAGCAAAGAAAAGAGCGGTCATCAGGCCGTGGGAAACCATTTGCATCACAGCACCGGTCATTGCCGTTTTTGTTAGCATACCAATTCCCAACAATACGAATCCACAATGGCTAACGGAGGAATAAGCATTTATATATTTCAGATCCTTCTGCATCATAGTAGCGAAGGCTCCATACAAAATTGCTATGCTAGAAAGTACAATTATAATATTTGCATATTCTGCGGCACCTTCCGGCATTAAAAAGGTGGCTACTCGTAAACATCCATATCCGCCCAGCTTCATGGATATTCCTGCAAGGAACATGGATCCTGCTGTTGGCGCAGAGGAATGGCCATCAGGAACCCAGGTATGAAATGGGAATAGCGCACCGAATACACCAAACCCTACAAATAATAATGGAAAACAGATCCTCTGTGTTTCTACCGGGATATTTGAAGCAGCTAATTTCATAAGGTCAAAGCTATCTTCGTTTCCGGTAAAATAAAGTCCCAATATACCTACTAACACCAGGGCTGAGCCGCCCATTAGCATGAGTGCAAGTTTATTTGCAGCATATTCTTTCTTACCGCTTCCCCAGATCCCGATCAGTAAATATTTTGGTATCACTGCAACTTCAAGAAAGAAGAAAAGTATGAATAAGTCGAGAGAGATAAAAAACCCATAAGCTCCCAGGCTGAGTAAGATCAGCAAAAAATAAAATTCTTTCGTCATCCTGGTCACATTCCAGGATACCAATACTCCTGCAATAACCACGAATGCAGTTAAGAGGATCATTGCCACCGAAATCCCATCTACACCAAGGTGAAATGAAATGTGCCAGGCAGGAAACCAATCATACTGCTGTTCAAATAACATCTGGGCCGTATTACCGGTCAATTGTTCATTCCTGAACGACACCAGTAAAATGAACGCCAGGATAATCTGTACAACAGAGCCGGTCAATGCTACTACTCTCACTTGCTGCGCAGTTTTCATTGCAAGGATAGCCAGTGCAGTAAGTAATGGAACTAATATTAAGAAGATCAAATTCATTAAAACAGTTTAGTTTGAATTTTTCTGAATGGATCCATAAATAATTATGCTTTCATCATTTCCAAACATAAATAAATAATACAGCCAACCCGATAACTCCAATTAAAAAGTAAATCGCATATTGCTGCACTTTCCCTGACTGGAAACCTTTTAATTTATCGGAAATATATGTTGTTGCGTTACCGGTTGCATTTACCAATCCATCAACCATATATTTATCAACCCAGGCTGCAGTTTTACCAAAAAGGTTGAATAATATTCTTTGTGTTATAAATATATATATCTCATCAATATAAAATTTGCTATTTGCGGTTCGATATATGCCTCCTAAAGCAGCAGCAATTTTTTCTGGCTTACTATTCTCGTTTTTATAAAGCCACATTGAAATAAAAATGCCTGTTAGTCCAACGGCAACAGGTGCTATTGAAAATTGCAAATGAAAAGGAGTTTTTAAGACCGAGCCATCAGCCGTTACAAAATTCCCAAACGGAATAAATCCTGCAGCTGCAGCGCCGATTGCTAATAAGATCAAAGGAAACATCATTGCAAAGCCACCTTCGTCATGATGTCCTTCACTCCCACTGCTTTTTAAATGAGATTCCTTGTTCCAGAATATATTAAAATACAAGCGAAACATATAGAAAGCAGTGAGGCCGGAAGTGATCAATGCGATCCAATAAATTATTGAATTGTGCTCATACGCTGCCAACAATATCTCTTCCTTGCTAAAAAATCCTGCAAAGGGCGGCACACCAGAAATTGCAAGGCATGCAATTAGGAATGTTACGTGCGTGACTGGTAAATATTTTCTCAATCCACCCATATCCTTCAAATCATTGCTATGAATATAGTGTATGACAGCTCCTGCACCCAGGAATAAAAGGGCTTTGAACATTGCATGCGTCAATAGATGGAACATACTTGCTGTATATCCCAATCCATTTTCACCACCATATTTTGAAACACCTAAGGCAAACATCATAAACCCGATCTGCGACATGGTTGAATAGGCCAATACTCTTTTGATATCAGTTTGTGTACAGGCAATCACCGCAGCAAATAAAGCGGAGATAGCTCCAACGTATGCCACAAGATCCAATGCTTTTGGTGCAGACAAAGCAAAAACAGGAAACAATCTTGCAACCAAAAAAACACCTGCCACCACCATGGTCGCAGCATGGATCAAAGCGGAAACCGGAGTCGGCCCTTCCATTGCATCGGGTAACCAAATGTGCAAGGGAAACATGGCGCTTTTGCCGGCGCCACCAATGAATACCAATACCAATCCCCATGTCAATGCAGATATTCCAAGAAACGAGGCAGTGGCGGCCAGTCTTAATTCATTTGATTGAGGCGATGTAAGCCGTTCTATAAGTGTATTGAAATCCAGTGTTCCCGAATAATAAGAAAGGATCAATATCCCTATCAAAAAACCAAGGTCTGCAAACCGTGTAACAATAAATGCCTTCTTACATGCGGCAACAGCACTCGGCTTATCATAATAATAACCTATCAGTAAGAATGATGAAACGCCAACTAATTCCCAGAAAATATACATCTGGAAAATGTTTGAAGAGATCACCAGGCCTAACATCGAGAAAGTAAACAGCCCGAGGAAAGCATAATAAGTTGGAAATCTTTCATCGCCTTTCATGTAAGCAAGGCTGTAGATGTGAACCATTAAGGAAATGAAAGTGACAATAACCAGCATCATCACTGAGATCGGATCCAATATAATTCCCATATCAATGGAAAGGGAAGATCCAAAAGTTAACCATTCATATTTACACACGATCAGCTTTTGATATACACCATTAACATTTCCATACTCAAAAAAATAACCGTAAGCTGTATAAAAAGCAAGCACTGCTGATAATAGTAATAAAGTAGTGGCGATGATGCCCGAAGTATTTTTGAAATATTTTCTTCCGAATAATCCAAGGATAAGAAATACAACCAGTGGAAGAAGAGGAATTAGTGCTATGTAAATTGAGTTAGGCATGTTACAGTTTAGTGTTTAGGGTTTAGCGTTTATTTTGTTTCATCGCTAGACTTTAAACTTAATATTTCATCTCCTTAGCATTCTCCACATCAATTGATCTGTGACTTCTGTATAGATTTATAATTATTGCGATCGCTACGGCTGCTTCCGCGGCCGCAATTGCTATGATAAAAATGGTAAAGAATAATCCGTCCATTTTATTTGGCCAGAGGTATTTATTGAATGCTATAAAATTCAGGTTAACACTGTTTAGTATTAATTCAATGCTCATCAGCATTGTGATCAGGTTTCTTCTTGTGAAAAAACCAAAAACACCGATGAAGAATAGTGATGCGCTGATGAAAAGTAAATGGTATAGTCCTGGTTCTGTCATGGTTGTAACCGCAAAGCGCATAAGCGCCAGCAGGCATTATTATTTTGGTACTATTATATTCTCGTTTGGTTTACTACGCATGGCAATTACAATGCAGCCGATCAAAGCTGCCAATAATAATATACTTACTATTTCAAATGGCAATGCATACCCGCCTTCATCAACACCGATCATTTGATTACCTATGTTAACCACACTTGGTTTCATTGGCTTTGAATAGTCACCTGTAAAATCGTGTTGGTAAACCTGCAGCATGGTCAGAGCAAACCCGCAAAATGCAGCAAGTGCAGAAAAAATTTTCCTGCCAATAGTTTGCTTTGGCAGCAGATCCCCGGCTTGTTGTGTAAGAAAAATGGAAAAAATTATCAGTACAGTTATTCCGCCGACATAAACTATGATCTGAACTGCAGCAATGAACTCATACTGGAGCCAAAAATATAATCCTGCAATTCCAATCAATGAAAACAATAGAAAGATAGCAGCCCTGAAGATCTGCCTTGTACTAACTGCTAGGATCGCATTTACCAAGGTAAAAGCAGCGAGTAAATAAAATATGATCGACGATCCACTCATTAGTAACAGTTAGTATTGGTTTGTCTATGTCTTTTAAACGCTTTATTCAATTCCCTCCCGGATCTTTGATCCGGGCGCATTTAATATTTTTGTCAGGTCAGCCCTGTCGAATACACTGTGCTCAAATGTTTGTGCCATTTTTATTGCGTCCGTTGGACAAGCTATTATACATAGGTTGCAAAGGGTGCACAATTCCAGGTGATAAACAAATTTGTCAAGGGCTTTTTTCTTTTTCCCCTCCGGACTTAGGTCAAATTTCGTAACAATCTTAATGGTAGCATTTGGACAGGCAAGCTCACAGGCTGTACAACCCGTGCAAGCATGTTCATTATTTTCATCGTGTGGCATTACAACTTCTCCTTTGAACCTTTCAGGCAAATTTAATGTTGCCTTATTTTCCGGGTATTGTTGTGTAATGATCTCTTTGTGATGAGTAAAGTAATAGCCCGTACGGCGCATGCCGACAAGCAGTGATCTTACTGCAGAGAAAACTTCTTTTATGTACTTAAATAAAAACACGTTTAAAGATTACCGTTTAGTGTTTAGATTTTGGGGCGGCTAAAACCTTAACCCCTAAACTTGCTTAAAAATGCCAACCCAATATTGCCATTGCTGTCACCAATAAAATATTAAACATACTGATCGGTAACAAATATTTCCACTCTAGATTCAATAACTGATCAATCCTCAACCTTGGAAACGTCCACCTGAACCACATGATGACAAAAATTAAAAAGAACGTTTTGCCGAAGAACCAAATGCTTGATGGAATATAATCCATCACATGATTAAATCCCTGCCAATTACCCATATGAAATGGCATCCATCCACCCAGGAAAAGTATAGCTCCTATGGCACATACTATAAAAACATTTACATATTCGGCAAGAAAGAAAAGAGCGAATTTCATTCCCGAATATTCAGTATGGAAACCTGCTGTTAACTCTGATTCAGCCTCTGCCAGGTCAAATGGTGCCCTGTTGGTTTCTGCAGTTACAGCAATAATAAAAATAACGAATGATAT
>JBDSDG010000211.1:0-22095 GCA_039920685.1 Ferruginibacter sp. | reverse complement strand
TGTCAAGATCAACAACTTCTTCTGCATTGCAGATAAGTAAAAAGAATATTGCCGATGGTAAATTCCTTTTCAATCCTTTTAGCCAGGAACTTGTGGATACAACGCTTATTAGCCTCAATTCATTTTTTTCCAATACATTTTATTATAACCGTACAAGCTCAAAATGGGGATTCGAGGCAACGCACAGTAAATCTTCCGGCAAATCATTATTGGCATATGGATTTGAAAGCAGGGACCTGCGCACCGTCCTTGGCCGTGTACGGATAAACCTGAACAAGAATTTCGTGACTAGTACGGTTCTGCGACAGGTAAAGAATGAGCTTTTAACCAGCGGGGCGAAGTTTGATAACAGGAATTACAGGGTCATTCAGAATGTTGTGGAACCAAATCTAACGTATGTATATAAGTCGAGCTTAAGAGCTGTGGTCGCATATTCTTACACGGAAAAATCAAACAAGATAGATTCGATGGAACGATCTGTGAACAATGCTTT
Source organism: Ferruginibacter sp. (assembly GCA_039920685.1). Taxonomy (GTDB): domain Bacteria; phylum Bacteroidota; class Bacteroidia; order Chitinophagales; family Chitinophagaceae; genus Ferruginibacter. The sequence continues at coordinate 21,602 of JBDSDG010000211.1, read as the reverse complement.
ATCTGCCGAAGTAAAATACAATATTCTATCCAGCAGCAGTATCAATCTGAAGTTCACGTATAACAAAATAAATTTTGATGCATATCCAGGCGCTGCAAATACAACTGTGGGGTATATTTTATTAGATGGACTTTTACCGGGTAAGAATTATTTATGGAACGCGGAGTACACAAAAAGAATTGCAGGAAATATAGAAATGAGCATTCAATATGAAGGAAGAAAACCAGGTGCTGCAAAAACGGTTCATGTTGGGAGAGCTTCGCTGAGGGCATTATTTTAAACGTTTAAGAATTTCAAAAATCCCAAACGTAGATCTGAACTTTTTGAACTTTTGCAACTTTCTTATCCGAATAAGCCTCCCTTCTTTAACGGCCTTGTTCCTTCTCCAACCTTAAAACCATTATTATAAACTTCTATTTTATAATTTCCAGTGTTGAAATTTGAATTTTGTTTCCAATCGAAAGACACATTTTGCCTTTTGTTTTGTGTATAGTTAACTTCAATTTTTTGTGTATAGATCTTTTCCTGTCCTTCTCTTGTGCTAAACTTTCCTGAACCAAGTGCATCAACGGCTACCGGTGTTCCATCAGGTGCAGTGATACAGATATAGATATCTTTTTTACCTGACTCTGCTATAAGGTTCTCATCAAGGTCAAACGATATCCTTAATTTATCAACACGTTTTGCTGTACTCGTTTCTTTTTCTTTTCCCCTGTTCTTTTCATTGATACCAACAATATTAAAATTGGATGCATGCAAAGTAGATCCTACGTTGATTATATCTTCTTTTCCTTTGATCACTGACTGGGCAGAATCATATTCATGTTGCGCCCTGTTCCTTTCTTCTGTAACAAGCTCTTTATCATGTGTCAATTGTACATTCTCGCCTTTCAAAACTTCGATTTGTTGTTTGTAACCTTCGATATCTCCCTTTAAGGATGATATAAGTCCACGTGCCTCTTTTAATTGAGCCTGTGTTGCATTTGCACTTGATAAAAGCGTTTGGATCCTTGCCTTCTTTTCATCGATCTCACGGTCCTTTGCAGAGATCGCACTGTCTTTTTTTGAATTGGATGTTTTTAAAACATCATAGCGCATGGTAGCATCCTCAAGTTCCTTTTGTAATTCATCCCGCTGTACGGAAGTTGATGCAATCAGGTTTTGATTTTGTGTATCTCTTTCCTTTGTTTTATTCTTATCCCAGATGATATAACCCCATGTGCCAAGTAATGCAACTACAAGTACGATAGTAAGAATACTCCGGATACTGTTGTTGCCGTTCTTTTCAACCTGCCTTTCTGTTTTTTCTGATTCCGGGAAGTTTTCATATGCCATGATTTGCGGGATTTAATTATTCATTTAATATCTGGAAGGCAATTTTATCAAACTCTTACAAAATATCTTTGCAGTTTAATTTAATTCAACAAGGTTTTTCCAAAATTATGCCAATTTGTTATTATATGGAACTTGTAATCAAAATTACCTATTATCGCAGTAAATGAATAGATAAAATGAGTGCAGAAAAAATTATTACGGCGTGGAAGAAAAAGGAATTCAGGCCCTTATACTGGTTTGACGGAGAGGAGGATTATTATATCGATATGCTGATGAATTATGCAGAGCACGATCTTCTTTCATCTGCTGAATCTGAATTTAACCTTACCGTATTTTATGGAAAGGATGCTGACTGGGTCTCGATCATAAATGCATGTAAGCGATATCCGATGTTTGCAGAGCGCCAGGTGGTTTTGTTGAAAGAGGCGCAGCATATGAAAGAAATTGATAAGCTTGAATCATATGTTGAATCGCCACTTTCATCAACAATTTTTGTGGTTGGATATAAAGGTAAGTCTCTTGATAAGCGGACAAAATTGTCAAAGCTTCTTTCTAAGAATGCAGAATTGTTCACTTCTGTTAAGGTCAAGGAAGAAAAGATACATGACTGGATCGCTGCTTTGCTTAAGACAAAAGGCTATACCATGAAGTCGAAGGCGATCAGCTTACTTGAAGAACATATTGGAAATGATCTTAGCCGCATCGCAAATGAAATTGATAAGCTTTCCTTGAACCTTGCCGGCAAAAAAGAAATTGATGAAGACGATATTGAAAAATACATTGGCATCAGTAAAGAATACAACGTCTTCGAATTGCTGGCAGCGATATCAAAAAAGGATCTCGCAAAAGCCATTCAGATATTTAATTATTTCGAAAGCAATCCAAAGGCTGTTCCCATCCAAATGGCATTGCCGGCACTATACTCACATTTCAGTAAAGTATATGCAGTATATGGTATGAATGATAAAAGCGATGCATCCCTGAAACCGTTCTTTTATTACAATCCAAATTCACTACGCCAGGCCCACGACATGATGAAAAATTATGGTTACCCGGGAATAGAAAAAATAATATTGCTGCTGCATCAATACAACCTGAAAGGAGTTGGAGTAGGAGATACCGGAACTTCAGGTGCATCATTAATGAAGGAAATGGTAGTGAAAATGATGATTGATAATTAAGTTTGCCCCAATCAAACAAATAAAATCCGTGTCATCCGTATTTAAAAAAATCCGTCCAACTTGATCCATTCAACCGTGACTTCCGTGTTTCAAAAAACTCCGTATTAATCCATTCAATCCTTGTCATCCGTGTTTCAAAAAACTCCTTATTAATTCATTCAATCCTTGTCATCCTTGTTTCAAAAAAAATCCGTTTAACCCGCTTTATCCGTGTATCTATCCATACGCTGCCATGGAATCAATTTTATCCCGTTCCAATTGCTCTTTCAACGCATCCAGCCCATCAAACCTGATCTCATCTCTTAATTTCTTTATCAATGAAACTTTGATAGTTCTTCCATAAATATTCTGATCGAAATCAAAAATGTTAACCTCTATCACCGTAAGTGTTCCATCAACCGTTGGCCGAACGCCGATATTCATCATCCCTTTATATTCATTTGCCAACCCTTCAACCATAAGCCTGACTGCATACACTGCATTAGCTGGTACCAGTTTTTGCTTTTCTGGTAATTGTAAATTGGCCGTAGGATAACCGATCGTTCTGCCTAGTTTGCTTCCTTCCACAACAGTGCCATGAAAAAAGTATTCATAGCCGAGGAATTCATTAGCTGTTGCAATATCCCCCGAAAGCAACGCCTCCCTGATTTTCGTGCTGCTGATCGTTACATTTTGTAAAACATGTTCCGGGATCTCTTTCACCTTATAGCCGAACTTATCTGCTTCGTTTTCCAATAAATTATAATCGCCCTCCCGGTTGTTACCGAAACGGTGGTCATATCCAATGATGATCGTATGCGGATGAAATCTATTAACCAGGAAATCTTCAATATAATTTTTTGCAGACTGCTCAGAAAATTCCCTGGTAAAAGGAACGACAACGATATTACTGATGCCAGCCTTGTGCAACAGCTCGTATTTTTCTTCAGGTGTATTTAGAATGTATAATGGTTTTTGAACAGACTGAACCACCTGCTTTGGATGAGGATAAAACGTTATCAGAACGGGAGTTCCGTTGATCTCGGATGCTTCCTTTATCAATTGTTTGATGATCTGTAAATGGCCCAGGTGAACGCCATCAAAAGTGCCTATAGTTAGCACTGCATGTTGAAAGCCGGGAAGTTCATCAATGTTTTTAAATACTCTCATATTCCGGTGGTGCAAAACTACTTGATAATTTATTAATGGATTATTGATAATTGAAAGATAGTTTTGCAGCTATGAGCCTTTACAATAAAAGAGGTGTATCTGCACAAAAAGAAGAGGTGCATGCTGCTACAAAACATCTGGACCAGGGATTATTTCCAAACGCATTTTGTAAAATATACCCGGATCATCTGGGCAATGATAACAATTTTGTGAATGTGATGCATGCAGATGGTGCAGGTACTAAAAGCATCCTTGCATATTTATATTGGAAAGAAACAGGTGATCTGTCCGTTTGGCAGGGTATTGCACAGGATGCTATTGTAATGAACTTAGATGACTTGTTGTGCGTGGGTATATATGATAACATTGTCTTTAATTCAACCATTGATCGTAATAAAAATTTGATAACAGGTGAAGTAATCTCGGAAATAATAAATGGATCCCAACAGCTGTTCAATGACCTCAGAAATTTTGGTATCAATATTAATTTTCTTGGTGGGGAAACAGCTGATGTTGGTGATGTGGTGAGAACGATAGCTGTAAATGGTACCATGACCTGCAGGTGGCCAAAGAATAAAATTATCAGTAATGATAAGATCAAGGCAGGAGATGTGATCGTTGGCATGGCAAGTTATGGCCAATCGAGTTATGAAACAGAATATAACAGCGGACTTGGTAGTAACGGCCTCACCAGTGCGAGGCATGATGTACTGAATAAATATTATGCTGATAATTTTAAAGAGAGCTATGACAATTCACTCGATGATTCAGTAGTTTATATTGGTAAGAACAAACTCACTGATCCCGCACCGGATATTTCAGATCCTATATCTGGTATCCGGTATCCGGTATACACTATCGGAAAATTACTCCTTTCCCCAACCCGCACTTATGCTCCTGTAATAAGTCTTTTACTAAAAGAACATTTCCCCAGGATCCACGGATTGATACATTGCAGCGGTGGTGGCCAGACGAAATGCATGAAATATTTACCAGGGAATTTTAAAATAATAAAAGATGCGCTTTTTGAACCGCCCCTGATTTTCAACATCATAAAAGAGAATAGTGGGAGTACCAATAAAGAAATGTTCGAGGTATTCAATATGGGCTGCAGGATGGAGATCTATTGCGACCCGTCAGATGCTGAAACGATGATCCTTGCCGCAAACAAATTCAATATTGATGCACAAATTATCGGAAGAGTAGAAGCAGCAAATAAAAAACAATTGTTGATAAGGCTTCCGGATGAGGAACTCGTATATACCTAAAAACAGCAATTAAATATCGGATAGTTGTGTAAAACTTTAACAGTAAATACTTTTCTACACTCATTGTCAAACAATTAAATTTGCAGCATACAGTCAGCTCATCCTAAAATCTAATATAGGAACAACAATGTCACAATCGATCATAGAACTTAAGAAGGTAAATATATACCAGGGCGAAAGCCTGGTGTTGAGTGATGTAAATATTTCTGTTGAGAAGGGCGAATTCGTTTACCTGGTGGGCAAGACCGGTACAGGAAAAAGCAGCCTGTTAAAAACGCTGTATGGCGATCTTGAAATGCGGGAAGGTGAAGGTTGGGTTGTTGGCCATAACCTAAGAGATTTAACATGGAAAACCGTTCCATTTCTCCGCCGCAACCTTGGTGTTGTTTTCCAGGATTTTCAATTGCTTACGGACAGGAATGTAAATGAGAATTTAAAATTTGTTTTAAAGGCAACTGGTTGGAAGGATGAAAAATTAATGAACGATAAGATCGCTGATGTACTGGATAAGGTTGGTTTAAAAACAAAAGGTTTTAAGATGCCGTTTGAATTAAGTGGTGGCGAACAACAGCGGATCGACATTGCCCGGGCATTGCTGAATTCCCCGAAATTAATTTTGGCAGATGAGCCTACCGGTAACCTTGATCCGGAAACAAGTGATGAGATCATGAATCTCCTATTCCATATTTGCCGCGATTTTAATACTACTATAGTAATGGCAACGCATGATTATATGGTGATCAATAAGTTTCCGGCACGTACCATTAAAACAGAAATGCACAAGGTTTGGGACAATGCTAGTATATCCACGATATAAGCTGCCGTGCATTTTTTTCATTATCATAGATCGCTTGTAAATGTTCATTCCTTGCTGTTATTTTATCATCACCGAATTCCTTATCAAATAAAAGCTGGATCAATTTTTTAAAGTCATCTGCGCTTTCTGCTATACTGCATAATTGATTGGTTTCGGTTCCCTCTGCCCCCGCACGGTTCACAATACAATGCCTTCCGTTATACAACGCATTTAGCAGTTTCAGTTTTACGCCGGTAACATTAAATGACGGCAGGATATTTATCTGTGCTTTTTGCACAAGGTCCTGCAATTCACTATCAGATGGGTTTACAACCATGCAGGTATAGGAATGATTGTGCGCCAATGATTGCAGTGGCAAGGACGGATCTTTTCCTGCAACCACAAAAGGTATTTCCAGCATATTAAATACGTTGTTGAGGAGCCAGTCAGCCGCTTTTTCATTTTCATTAATTGACAGGTTGCCATGGTATAGGCAAAAGCTACCTTTACCCGGCTGCGAATTAACCTTGTTCCATGGAATGAACACAGGAAGCATTTCTATGTTTCTGCAATTGAATTCCCTTCTATAAATTTCAGCATCCATTTTACTCACAGCAAAAAATGTAGCGAAAGGAGCAATACTTTTCTCGTAATTTTTCAATAAATAGCTTTCAAACCGGTAGTATATTTTTTTCAGAATATTGCTTTCATGTTTCGCAAGCTGTTGGTAATATCTATATTCAACATTGTGAAGCCGGACATATATCTTACGTCCTTTTAATGATCCATTTTTCAGTAAATAAGTACAATGAATTCCTTCCATTAGGATCGGATGATCATCCTTTTTTAAATTTTCAAGCAATGACCGGTCATTCCTTGATTGAACAATATAGGGCACCGAATGAAAAAGCATGATAGCATTTTTCTTTCTCGGATAATAATCAACTGACTCACAATATTTCAATAACTCTGGTTGCGGCTGCTTACCTGAATGGTAACAGTGCAGGTGTATCTTAACCCCTAATCCATGAAGTGAAGTTATTTTAAAGAACAGGTCCACAACACCGCCATAATTAGCAGGCAACGGTATGTCATGTGTGATAATATGGAGATTTTTATCCGACAATTTGTTTATAAAGATCAATTAGTTTCTTTTCCTCTTTTTGCCAGTTCAGCTCTTTCCTTGCAAGCCTACAATTATCTTTGAGCCTGCTATATAAGTGTTCATCTGTTAATAGTTGAACAATGGCATCTTCGATATTTCTCACATTGGTTTCATCAATTAAGATGGCCACTTCAAATTCTTCGTTTACTTTTTTATACTCCGGGAAATTCATCGTTACCTGGGGAAGCGTATTTTGAATAAAGTCAAAAAATTTATTGGCCAGCGAATAATATTGATTTAAGCCCGTGTTTTCTACCAGGTTTACACCGATGTAGGCACTTTCACTAATTACATTTAAATTACCAGGTAACACTGGTCCCATTAATAACACTTTATTCTCCAGATTGTTTATGCTGATCAAGGCCTTTACCTGTTCCACCAGGTTTCCTGTTCCATAAATATGCAGCACGGCATCGATATGCTTCATGGCCGGGATCAAAGATTCAAAACCCCTGGCTTCGTTTACCGCTCCCTGGTAAAGAATTATCCGTGGATAATTTCCAGTTACAATTGGATGATCCGTTAATACCGGTAAATTCCTGATCACTTGATGATGTACTTTATATTTCCGCTTAAATGTATCCGCAATGGAAGCACTAACTGTATATCCATATGGAAATTGTGGCAAATATTTTCTTTCAATCCAGTGCCACATTTTATAAATATCCGGACGTGTTATTACCTCCTTCTGCTGGGAAAAATATTCGTGGGAATCAAGCATTCGCTTTACCTTTTTTAGCCGTGATATGTAATAGCAGGGGACTATGGTATCTAGATCAATGGCACAGATACAATCCATTCTCTTAAAAAGGAGAAAGATTAATAAACGAACATTAAATTCAATATAAAATAATTTGCCCGTCTCAAATATGCAATTCAATCTTTTTTGGCCGTACGTTTTTTTAGTTATGGTTACAGATGAACGTCTCCTTCTTCCTATAAGCGTTACCTGGTATCCTGCCTGGGTTAGGGATGTACATATACGGTCCATGCGCTGATCATACGAAAGGTCATTTGTAACTGTAAAAAAGATCAAAGGCAATGGAGGAATTTAAAGGCAAATAAAGCAATTTTTATTTATGCCATTGTAAATAATCTATGATAGTCGAAAAAGCGTACCTGCATTATGACACAGAAATTCTGTAAAATAATTTTAATGGTGTGTTTATTAAATGGTTCATTGAATGTTTATGCCCAGCGCATAGATCATACAGCATCCTTTAGAAATATTCATGAAAAAAAATATTTTCGATTTCATTACGATAACGATTTTTTTACTAAATCAGACCGTTACTATTCACAGGGAATCACACTGGAATATGTTCACCCGAGGTTATCTCATTTTCCTCTATCGAAACTTCTTTTAAAATCCCGAAATTCAAATGCTCAGTATAAATTTACTTTTAATCTTTTTGGGTTCACGCCTTCCACCATTAAAAGTGATACCATTCTTTTTGGAGACAGGCCTTATTTTGCTGCCATTTCAATTGGATCTCATTTGATTAGTATCGATACCATTAAAAGGAAACAGGTTGGTACTTCATTATATATTGGGATCTTCGGCCCGGCCGGTTTGGGAAAAGAGATACAGGCAAATATTCACCGCTGGCTTGGCAATCCGCAACCCCATGGTTGGCAATACCAGGTGAGCAATGATCTTATTATAAATTACGAGTTTCTTATTGAAAAGCAATTGGCCAGTTCAACGGGGCACTTCGCTCTTAATGGAATCATGGAATTGCAGGCCGGAACTCTAAATAATAAACTTGCCACAGGAGTTAATTTTATGGCGGGAAATTTTACTGATCCTTACCAAAGGAAAATTACTAAAGCAGTTGAATACTATTTCTTTTCACAGGCTAAGGGTAGCCTGGTTGGTTATGATGCGTCTTTACAGGGAGGGATCTTCAATCGAAAAAGTCCTTATACGATTAGTTCGAACAACCTCAACAGGTTTACATACCAGGCCGATGCAGGTATTGTGGTTAATTTTAAAAAGGTTTTCCTGTCATACACCCAATCCTTCCTCACCAAAGAGTTCCAAACAGGAAAATATCATCGCTGGGGTGGGGTTAGTGCCGGATGCACTTTTTAATACCCCTGTTGACGGTTATGCATTTTGATTGATAACAGTTGGATGATCAGAGAATGGGATCATAGAAATTAAGGATCAGTTTTCCCTATAAAAAGTTTCTCCAGACCAATAGAATTCAGTTTTTTAGATTACTTTTGCAGCCATTATAAAAGAAATTAAAACACAAGTTTTAAAAAAAACACAGAAATGCCGTATTTAACAATCGAAAGAAAAGCAAACATTTTCGCAAATTATGGTGGTAAACCCGCCAACACAGGCTCTATCGAAGGGCAGATCGCACTCTTAACAGAGCGTATCAACCACATTTCAAATCACCTGAAGGTCAATAAAAAAGATTTCTCCTCGCAGAGAGGCCTGATGCAAATGGTTGGACAGCGCAAAAGATTATTGACATATCTCAGCAAGCACGATCTTACCGGTTACAGGGCTTTAATTGAAAAATTAGGTCTCCGTAAATAAATTCTCAACGTATGTAACGCTGAATTGTTCCCAACTGCTATTTATGGTTGGGAATTATTCGTTTTACCTGCCTACTTTAATTTGACAGGTTAGCCTGTTAGCAAAACATTTTTACATGCCAGTTCAAACAAAATCGATCACTTTTGATATCGGTGGTGGCCGTATGGTAACCATCGAAACAGGTAAAATGGCTCGCCAGGCTGATGGTGCGGTCACTGTCCGCCAGGGCAATTGTATCATTTTAGCAACCGTTGTTGCAAATACAGAACCCCGTGAAGGACAATCTTTTTTCCCATTATCAGTAGATTACCAGGAAAAATTTGGTTCTGCCGGACGAATCCCCGGATCGTTTTTCAAAAGGGAAGCCCGCCTTAACGATTATGAGATCCTTACATCAAGGCTTATTGATCGTGCTTTAAGGCCTTTATTTCCTGAAGACTACCTGTGCGACGTACAGGTTTTAGTTTCCCTGATCTCCTCTGATGATGAGATCATGCCGGATTCTCTTGCATGCCTTGCAGCGTCTGCCGCACTCGCTGTTTCTGATATCCCGATCCAGGAGATCATTTCAGAAGTAAGGATCGCCCGCATCAATGGAAATATGATCATCAATCCAACGCGAACTGAGCTTGCTTCTTCCGATATGGAATTCATCATCGCCGCAACCAGCAAGAATATCATGATGGTAGAAGGGGAAAGCAATGAGTGCCAGGAAGAAGACCTGATCAATGCTATTGAAACAGCACACCAGGCTATTAAAATACAGGTAAAAGCGCAGGAAGACCTGAGAGACCTGGTTGGCAGCCAAGGTAAAAGAGAATATACAAAACCATACAGGAATGAAGAATTGAACGAGAAGATCACTTCATTCGCAAAAGATAAAATGCTGGCAATTTCTGCCGCAGCTTCTACAAAACACGATCGTTCAGATGCATTTGACACATTGAAAAAAGAGGTGAAGGAGTTTCTGGGAACAGAATTAGCTGACCCGGACAAAGCTCTTATTGGTCATTATTTCGGAGAATTGCAGTACAACATAGTAAGAGATATGATCCTTACGGAAAGACGCAGGTTAGATGGTCGTGGTACAGAAGATATCCGCCAGTTGGATATGGAAATAGATATTCTGCCTACTCCGCATGGTTCTGCATTATTTACACGAGGTGAAACACAATCACTTACAACTGTTACTTTAGGTACACCTTTAGACGAATTATTGGTTGAAAGTGCATTTAAATCAGATTATACAAAATTCATATTGCATTATAATTTCCCTCCATTTTCAACAGGTGAGGTTAAGATGATGCGAGGTGTTGGCCGCAGGGAAGTGGGACATGGTAACCTTGCCATGCGTTCACTGAAAAAGATGATGCCCGGATCAGATTATCCATATACGATCAGGGTGGTGAGTGACATCCTGGAAAGCAACGGTTCCTCATCCATGGCTACGGTTTGTGCCGGTTCCCTTGCATTGATGGATGCGGGTGTTCCTTTGAAGAAACACGTAAGTGGTGTGGCAATGGGACTTATAAAAAAAGACGATCAATTTGCTGTACTTTCAGATATCCTCGGGGATGAAGATCATTTGGGAGATATGGACTTTAAGGTTACCGGTACAAAAGACGGTATCTGTGGTGTTCAAATGGATATCAAAGTTGACGGATTGAGCATGGATATTATGAGAGCTGCATTAGATCAGGCTCGCAAAGGAAGAATGCATATCCTCGATGCCATGTATGCAACCACTCCGGCACCAAGAGAAGATGTGAAGCCTCATGCACCACGTATGGTTAAACTGATCATCGATAAAGAATATATCGGTGCAGTGATCGGACCTGGCGGAAAAGTGATACAGGAAATTCAGCGTGAGACAGGCGCTACCATTAATATTGAAGAAGTAAATAATGCTGGTGAGGTTAGTGTTTTCTCAAAAGAGAAAGCAGGACTTGATAAAGCAGTGGCATGGATAAATGGATTGGTTGCGACTCCTGTGGTTGGTGACACATATGAAGGAACTGTAAAAAGCATCAAAGAGTTTGGTGCTTTCGTGGAATTCCTACCGAAGAAAGAAGGATTGCTACACATCAGCGAAATAAGCTGGTAGCGCCTGGAAACCATGGAAGGGATCTTTAAAGAAGGAGATAAGGTAAAAGTTAAATTACTGGAGGTGGATCCTCGTACCGGCAAATTCAAATTGAGCCGTAAGGTATTAATGCCAAAGCCAGAAACACAGCCAAGGCCACAGGGAGAAAATAAATAAATTTCGCATAGTTAGCCGGGAAGATGACGAGACGTTAAATATTAACGCCTTTTCACCTTCCCGGCTTTTTTAATTGTTGAGCTTATGGAGTATTTAGAATTTTTATTTCAATCGATACCAGAATATAAAAAGAATATGCTCATTGCCTTGCTGGATGATATAGGCTTTACAGGCTTTGAAGAAGAACCGGATCAATTAAAAGCGTATATCGATCCTACGGCATTCAACACTGAAAAGTTTGATATCATTATTCAAACAGTATCTGTAAAATACTTGCTATCACCAGTTAAAGAAATTAACTGGAATGCAAAATGGGAATCCGGATTTACACCTGTAACTGTTTTAAACCCCGAAACTAAAGCTCCATTTGCACATATCTACGCATCGTTTCATTCATCATTACCGGAAGCAGTTCACAACATACAGATCACTCCGAAAATGAGTTTTGGCACCGGCCATCATCCAACTACTTATCTTATGGTTGAACAATTAAGCCGAATGGATCTTAAAGACGAAAGTGTAATTGACTTTGGCACCGGAACCGGGGTATTATCTATTCTCTCAGAAAAAATGGGAGCGTCCTCAGTAGTTGCAATTGATAATGACGAATGGAGTATTAGTAATTCTGCCGAAAATATTGCAACGAATAACTGTTCGAAGATACAATTGATCAGGGCTGACACTATCCCTGGTGAAATTCATGGTTCCATAATCCTTGCTAATATCAATTTAAATATTATCATCAGCAACCTTGATGCGATCTGTAAAGCTGCAAGTAAGGAAGCTGCTATTATTTTCAGCGGTATTCTAAAACAGGATGAATCAAGTATTATCAATGCTTTTAAAACACATATGCTGCTTGTTGAAAATGTGTTTTACAATGATCAATGGATGTTAATATGTGCAAAAAAATGAACCAGTTATAAAGTACTTAATTCATCAGCCGGGCGTTTATTGTGTATATTTGCCGTTCAACTCACTAAAGAAATTAAATGAAGGAATTAATTCTTATCATTATTGCTTATTTGTTAGGTTCTGTTCCAACAGCTTTGATAATCAGCAAAAAATATTTCGGGATCGATATCCGGGATTATGGTAGTGGAAATATGGGAGCTACCAATACCTTTCGTGTGCTTGGTTCACGCTATGGCACGATCGTTATGGTCGTTGATATGGTGAAAGGAATGATCGCCGTTTCATTGTATACTTTTCTTCCGCATTATTTAAATAATGAGCTTGATCGCACAAATTTTATGATCGGCCTTGGGCTTGCAGCAGTACTGGGCCACATATTCCCCATATTCGCCAATTTTAAAGGTGGAAAAGGAGTTGCTACGCTATTCGGGATGGTGCTGGCTGTTCAACCTGTAGTTGCAATTAGTTGCGTGGGAGTTTTTTTACTTGTATTATATCTTACCAGGTATGTTTCCCTTAGTTCAATACTTGCTTCATTGATGTTGCCGATATCAGTTCTTTGGATATGGAATGAACATGAAGTTATTTACCGCATCTTTGCGTTGCTGGTTGCTTTTATGGTGATCATTACTCATCAAAAAAATATTGGACGCATATTAAGAGGCGTTGAAAGCCGCATCCCCATTCTCAAACACCGGGATAGAAAAAAAGCCCGCCGAAACGAATAGTCATAAAGCCTTGCTAATGTTTGCTGCACGATTTTAAACTTGGTATGTCAATTGTTTATCTATAGGCATATCAAAAACCTAAACAATGAAAAAATTCCTGACCCTGTTATCAACTGTTGCATTTCTTGTAGCATGTAGCACAAATTCAATAACCGGCCGTAAGCAGTTATCGCTCTTCCCTGAATCTACCTTACAGCAGGAAGCTGTTTCTCAATACCAGAGTTTTTTAAGCACTAACAAGGTAGTTAGCCAGAATACAAGTAAGGATGCTGAGATGGTTAGGAGAGTAGGTTCCAGGATCGCACAAGCCATTACCACCTATTATAAACAAAAGGGGCAAAGCCAGGACCTGGAAGGATACAACTGGGAATTTAACCTGGTTGACAATAAAGAGGTAAATGCATGGTGTATGCCTGGAGGAAAAGTGGTTGTGTATACCGGCCTTTTGCCAGTAACTCAAAATGAAGCGGCATTGGCGATCGTTTTGGGCCACGAGATAACCCACGCCGTTGCCCACCATGGAAATGAGCGTATGAGCCAGGTTGCTGTGGCACAAGGACTTGAAGTCGCCGGCAACATATTTACCCAAAACAACTCGAAAGCAAATTCAATTTTCAATAGTGTATTCGCGCCGGGAGCCCAGATAGGCGTGCTTTTGCCAAATTCACGTAACCAGGAATATGAAGCGGATCATTATGGGTTGATATTTGCCGCAATGGCAGGATACAATCCAAGAGAGGCTGTAGCTTTTTGGCAAAGAATGTCACAGGCAGGTGGTAAAAGCGGCACACCTGAATTCCTTGCAACACATCCATCAGATGCCAACCGCATAGCTAAGATCGAAAGCTATATGACGGAAGCATTAAAATATTATAAGCCCGTTTCTGGCAAATAAAGAATAGCAAATAATCTTCATAAACAGGTAAAACTCTGCATTTTTGCAGAGTTTTTGCATATTTATTATATTCTCCGGAACTTAATCAGTAAATTTGCAATCCCAGAATACTTGAGTTTTATTTCCATGTTTATCTTACAAGGGAATATGAACGCCGAAACACTGTTTATTCATTTAACTATTTATCTATGGCTATTCAAACCGTATTAGAGAAATTACAGATAAAAGATGAAAAAAATATCCTGGTCCAAGGCCTTCCTTCCTCAATAGAAAAACAATTTATCAAGCTATCGTTCGCCAAAAGTGTTACTCCTTTATTGAAAACCAGGCGAATAGACCTTGCTCTTGTATTTGCAATAAGCAAGCTGCAGCTTACCGATATCTTACGGGATATACTGCCGGCTATGCAGGATGAGGCGAAATTGTGGATCGCATATCCAAAGCCGACCTCTAAGATCGCAAGTGATCTTTGCCGCGATTGCGAGTGGCATATTATGACGTCCATGGGCTTTGAAACCGTAATGCTTGTTGCCCTTGATAATACCTGGAGCGCTATGAATTTCAAAAAACAGGCAAATGTTGTTCAAAAGAAGCCATTTACGGTAACTACTACCCAGGTGAGGGTTGTTGCATCCCCAAAAACCCATTCGGTTTCCATTCCAGACGAACTGAAGATCGTTTTCAGGAAAAACAAAAATGCAAGCGAATTTTTCGATAGCCTGCCCCTCGTGAATAAAAAAGAATATGTAGAATGGGTGGCGGAAGCTAAGAAGCAGGAGACAAGAACTAAAAGGCTTGAATCAGTTTTGGAAAAACTAAATACAGGAAAGAAAACGCCAACCGCTAAATAACTATTTATATATTACAGTTCCCGCATCCCGGGTCAGGTCTATCTCCATTTGTTTTAAATGCTGGTGGGTTTGAACAAACATCATTTGCTCTTCCGGATCTGTAGCTTTTTCCAGGTCAAGCTGGTTCTCTTCGATCATTCTCTTTATTTTCCTAAGCTTTAAATAATTCAATGTGGAGATAACTTCTTCCCTGAACAATTCTTCCCGGGTAGGAATATGCCCTTCATAATGTTCTTTCCAGTTTGGGCTGATCTCGGTGTTCACATCCATCATGTTGATAACAAAGCCGTTTAGCTTTTGATCATCGTGGTATAGAAAATTTTTGGCAGTAGGTTCAAGACCTTCGTCATACCAGGTTTTATAGATGTCAATAATCCGGATCAATGTTTTATTATCGATCATTTTATCAAGTTCATTATCCTCAACCTGGTTAAAAATAAAATCGGCAACTGTTTTATCACCGTCCCATTGCTTCATTCCGAATTCAAGCAAGCTTCTTACCATTGCCTGTTCCTGCATCTCATCTTTATTGAACAGATCTGTTATCTCTTGTGATTCTTTCGTTTCCAGGTTTTCTAAAGGTGGCAATTGTTTAAAAGTTCTGGCTTCCTCTTTTGTAACACTTTCCCTGATAAATTTATTTACAAGCGCGTTCATCCCGGCTTCTTCGATCTTAAGCAATTCAGAAACCTGTTTTATATAATCCTGCCTCCTGGTGAATTCTTCTGTCTTGTTGATCTTCGAGATCGTTTCAGCAACCTGGTTTACCACCGCAGATTTTTTTGAGCTATCATTACCTGCATCCTGTAATGAAATTTCCAATTGGAATAAAATGAAATCTTTTTTATTTTCCTGGATAAATCTTTTAAACTTTTCCGAACCAAGCTTATTTACATAACTATCAGGATCCTCTTTATCCGGGATCAGTACGAGTTTTACATCCAGGCTTTCCTCAAGTGCAAGGTCAAGTCCACGCAATGCTGCCTTTACACCGGCACCATCACCATCATAAATAATGGTAAGGTTGTTTGTATATTTTTTTATCAGCCTTAATTGATCCGGGGTTAATGATGTTCCTCCGCTAGCCACTACGTTTTCTATTCCGGCCTGGTGAAGGCTTACAACATCGGTGTATCCTTCAACAAGTAAACATTCGTTTGCTTTATCAATTGCCTGCCTTGCAAAATAAGAACCGTATAATATTTTGCTTTTTACATACAATTCATTCTCCGGCGTGTTAATGTATTTTGGCGCTTTATCGTTTGATTTGATGATCCTCGCTCCAAAGCCCAGCACCTTTCCAGTTTGATTATGGACAGGGAATATGATACGCCCGCGGTAATTATCCTGCATCCTGTCGTCTCTCTGAACAACTAGCCCTGTTTTTAATAAATATTCTTTGTTGTATTGGGAATCGATGGCAGCTTGTGTAAACTCATCCCGGGCAGAAGGGTTGTACCCAAGCTGGAATTTTTTGATCACATCTTCGCGAAAACCACGTTGCTTTAAGTAACTCAATGCAATGTCCTTTCCTTCATCTGTATTAAATAATTTATCTGAAAAAAAAGTTTGGGCAAAACTGTTGATGATGTATAGACTGTCTGCCTCCTGTTGCTGTATCTTAAACTGCGGACTGGTTTCGGTTTCTTCTACTTCAACATTGTATTTATTTGCCAGCCATCGAAGTGCTTCTACATAACTATACTTTTCCAGTTCCATGAGAAAGCCGATCGTGTTGCCGCTTCTGCCGCAGCCAAAACACTTATATATCTCTTTTACGGGTGATACAGTAAATGATGGGCTTTTTTCATTGTGAAAGGGACATAGTCCAAGGTAATTCGCACCTCGTTTTTTAAGTTTAACAAAAGAGCCAACGATCTCGATAATGTCGATCCGGCTTAGTATCTGTTGTATGGTTGTCTGGGTGATCAGTTTGTAAAGATATTGAAATGTACCACTAAATACAGGCACATATAAAATCGTATAAACCATCCTGGTCTTGCCGTTTCATTATGAAAAAGCAGGTTAAAATTAATATTAGTACTTTCAAATCGAATATCTTTATCCTCACAAAAAATAGATAATATGAAGAAAATGTTTATGTTGTTTGCATTGTTAATTGCTGCTCAATTTGGATTTTCACAATCACTGGAGGAGATTACGGATATGATCGTGAAAAAAGACTATGTAAATGCAAAGGCAGCGATCGATAAATATCTTGCAGATGAAAAAAATGCTGGTAAATCCGATGCCTGGTATTTTAAGGGGCGAACCTACAATGCATTGTCTTATGACAAGGCAACTCCTGAAACAGAATTATATAATTTAAAGAATGCAGCCTTCGAAGCATTAAAAAAAAGCCAGCAACTCGACCCAAAAGATACCCGTCTAAAATTAGAAGCTTACACTTCTTACCTCGATCTTTATTTTGGCTTATATGACCTTGGCGCTAACCTGTTTAATGCAAAAAATTACGATGGAGCTTACAATTCCTTTAAAAAAGCCCTGGATATAAAGGATTATATTCTTTCTAAACAATACATCTATCCACAGGCAACATTACATCCGCTCGATACTTCATTGGTTTTAAATACGGCAATAGCAGCAACACAGGCAAAGAAAACAGATGAAGCAGTTGGATATTATAAAAAATTAGTAGACGCAAATATTACTGGTGATAATTATAAGGAGGTGTATGAATTTCTTGCTGATTATTACAACAATAAACAGGATGCTGCAGCTTTGACAGACATCGTTTCAAAGGGTAAAAAATATTATCCGACCAGCACTTATTGGGATGAATTAGAACTGGCATCAGTTTCAAAGAAAGGCGACCAGTCAGCATTGTTCTCCAAGTATGATGAGATGCTTTCAAAGAATCCAAAGAACTTTTATGTTGCTTACAATTACGCTGTTGAATTGCACAATAAGATCAATAAAGCGGCAGACCCTGCATCAGAAAACGCAGCAAAGGATAAGCTTTACAATGTTTTAAAAATTGCGATCGCGAGCGATACCGGCATTGATGCAACCATTTTAATGGCCAACCACTTATACAATATGTTTGTAGAATATTCTAACGGAGCAACTATGGTAAAAGGCACAAAAGCTGAAGATGTAAAAAAGAAGAGTGATATGAAAGCCATGGCAAATAAAAAGATGGACGAATGCATTTCTTATTCCGAACAGGCCGTAAAGTATTTTGAGCCAAAGGTTTCAACGCTGAAACCATCGCAAAAAGCCAACTATAAGATCATTCTTGATTATCTGAGTGAATTATACAAGATAAAAGGGGATTCAAAGAAATCTGCAGATTATGAAAAGAAGCGGGTGTCAGTGATCTGATATTTTGTATGATGAATTTAAAAGAGGCGAAGCTGTTGCTTCGCCTCTTTTAATTCTGACATTTTTTTTTATTGACCTGGCTTGTCCATTCTAAAAGGCATGTTACCGCCCTGCATTGCACCCTGCATCATGGATTGAAATTCTTTCATCGGCTTAACATCAAAATCCTTGGGGATATCAAATTCCTTAGCACTGATGTCTTTTTTAACATCTATCTTATTTACTTCAACTATCATTTTTCTTCCTCGCCGCATATTCATTTCGTATTGCATTACGAAACCATCTATCTTATCAAGCCCGTTCAATGATGTAAAATTTCCAAAATTTCCAAAACCTCCAAATGAACTGGTTCCCCCAGTAGAGGAAACACTCTTCAATTTTAATTCAGGTGTATACCAAACTGCAACTGTATCTTTTATTCCAAGAAGTCTTGTGTTCACTATAAGTGCTTTCTTACAATCATAACCAGCTATTTTTTTAGAATCGTTGGTATATGTTATTTCCGGTGCTGTTGGTGGAGCAGGTGTCGGTCGCGGTTTTGTAGAATCATTGTTTCGCCTGCTTTGCATCATGCTATCCATTTTTAATTTCATTATTGCTTGTTCATCATCTGAAATATAAAAACCGGTTTTATTACCCATGATCTCTAATAGGGTAGTGGTAAGCTTAGAATTGTTATTCCGGATTATGGTTGTTCTACCCATATCATTTTTCATTACAGTCTTTACAAGGCTGTCTTTTATATAAGTTGTCGACTTCGTTTCACCATCTCCAAAATTCCTGAAGAACTGGTTTCCTCCTCCTGGGCCGCCACCGCTTCCCTGGATGTTCTGTACGTCTTCGGTCTCGGGAGCAATTACCGTTGTAGTGGTTGAAATGGTTGCCTGTGAGATAACCTGGGGCTGAGCAAATGTTAATGAACATGTCAAAAGCAATGCAGCAGATAAAACTATTTTCATTTTTAAATTTTAGAACTCAAAAATAAATGCATTTAAGCAGTGGAAGCATTTTTAAGCCCTTTCCATTAAAGAATTAACGAAAGTATTAACTCCTGAGATATTCTTTCCACCACCAGTCAAACTAAACGCTTCTGACAAGTTGCATTTCACAACTTATCCTTACCTCATCACTTACCAGTACACCACCTGCTTCAAGAGCTGCATTCCAGGTTAGTCCCCAGTCCTTACGATTGAACTTTCCATTGATAGTGAAACCTGCCTTTTCATTTCCCCACGGGTCTTTCATTACACCTCCAAATTCAACGTCGAGCTTTATTTTTCTTGATACACCTTTGATGGTCAGGTTTCCCCAGAGTTCATAACTTCCATCATTGTCAACATTCTCAACAGAGTTAGCTTCAAAATGAATCTGAGGGTAATTTTCAACATCAAAAAAATCAGCACTTCTCAGATGTTTGTCACGGTCTTCACTGCCAGTGTCGATTGATGCCGCTTTGATGGTACAATCAGCCTCTGCGGTCATAAAATCATCTCCGGTAGTGTAAATACTCGCTTCAAATTCATTGAATCTGCCTTTCACATTTGTCACCATCAGGTGTTTCAGCTTAAACTCGATCTCGCTGTGAGCGGGATCAATTACCCATTTTTCTTTTGTTGTGGTTGACATTTCTTCCATAATATAATTTTTAGATGTAACAACTATGAAGGTAGAATGTTTTGAGAAAGGAGGATAAAAATTGTTCCGGGCAGGTCGAGAGATATGGGATACGGGATACAAGGATTTAAAACCTCAAATTTCGGAGAAATACCTCAGCAGCTATTAGTGGTTATAATTATTTTAGTTTATGAGTTATAAAAACCTTGAAATTTGGACATTGTCAAAAGAACTTGTCATTGAAATTAAAACGACTTTTCAGCTTCCAAAGTTCGAACAATTTGAAGAAGCGCAACTGATCAGGCGATCGATGAAATCAGTAAAAAGCAACCCGGTAGAAGGTTACGGAAGGAGACGGTATAAACAAGAATTTATTAGATTCCTTATCTTTTCAATTTCGTCCCTCTATGAAACACCAGATCATCTGGAAACGCTTTTTGATACCGGCTCTTTAAATGATAAATTTATCTTTGAAGATCTGTCAAAAAAAATCATAATGCTCCGTAAAAAATTTATTCGTTTTTTAAAGGTTGTCGAACTACATCATAATGACAAACAAATAAGCTCTAAGAGCACAAAGTAACAAACAGTATCACAAACTTCCCACTGATCCCGTATCCTGCCTCCCCCTGTGAAAAACCTGTGCACAACTAAGCCAGCCTATCCCCACTAACCATTCATTTCCACCTGCCATTCAATTATATTTACTCACCTGTTTACTTTTTCAAAAATTGTCAACAGGATATTATACTTATCATTTTTCACGTAGGTTTGCCGCCTGATAAAAATTAAGAAAAAGTGCGTTTAAAGAGTCTAGAGATCAAGGGGTTTAAAAGTTTTGCCGATAAAACTGTGTTAAATTTTGACGAGGGTATTACCGGTGTCATTGGTCCGAATGGCTGTGGCAAAAGCAATATCATTGATAGCATCCGCTGGGTGATCGGTGAGCATAAGATCAGCAACCTACGTAGTGAGAACCTGGAAAGCCTCGTTTTTAACGGCAGTAAAAGTAGAAGCGCAAGTGGATTGGCAGAAGTGAGCCTTACTTTTGAGAATACCCGAAACCTGCTTCCAACCGAATTTAATACGGTCACCATTACACGTAAATATTATAAGAGTGGGGAGAGCGAATACAGGTTGAATGATGTGGCATGCAGGCTGAAAGACATTCACAATCTTTTTATGGATACCGGTGTTAGCACCGACAGTTATGCCATCATTGAGCTGGGTATGGTTGATGATATCATAAAGGATAAAGACAATAGCCGGCGCAAGATGCTGGAGCAGGCTGCAGGGATCACCATTTATAAAACCCGGAAAAAGGAAGCGAAACTAAAGCTGGATGCAACGGAGCAGGATCTTGCCCGTATTGAGGATCTTTTATTTGAAATAAATAATCAATTAAAAAGCCTCGAAAGCCAGGCAAAAAAAGCAGAAAAGTATTTTGAGATCAAGAAGGAATACAAAGAGGTTAGCATTGAATTAGCAAAGGCTGCTTTGGAAGGATTTAATGTAACTTATCGCGACCTCAGCGAACAACAACAAC
>JBDSDG010000210.1:0-3899 GCA_039920685.1 Ferruginibacter sp. | reverse complement strand
TTCAGATATTCAGTTGCAGCAAAATCACTGCCTCGTAAGATTGTAAGTCCATCTGTTACGGTCATCTGTTTTATTGCATCCCAGAAAATTCCAGAAACGCCACCGGCTGCATCTTCTGCTGCCCTGTTCATGGAAAGTATGGCTTTGTCAACCAAAGCTGACATACCCATGGTACGAAGTGTTTTCTCCGCCTTCTTTGCTTCTTCAGGCATTAGTATCTTAAGCGCTGCATCGGTAAAAAAGCCATCTACCCTGCTCAATCTTTTTGTACTGCTATCGGTACCGATTGTGAGCGCTTCTTTTAGCCCGCTTATTATATCCTCGTTGGATAAAGACGTTCCGCCCCCGAGATTTTTTGAAACTGCAGAAAGAATATTTTTGGTACTGTCCTTTTTTATCTTCTTATTTATATCCTTTAATAGACCTGATTGCGCAGACAATGAGAAGGCTAACGGTAATGCTATAAGAATGAGAACTAGTTTCTTCATAGAAAATTTTAAATGCATAATCCAACAAAAATAAATGTAATGGTGCTAATAAGGGGTTAAAAAATGGGAAAAATAACCGTATACCTGTGCTTTAGCAATTGATTTAAAAAGCGTAATTTTATCCGGTGATCAATACTACCAACATAAATTTCTACAGGCTTTCTGCATACATTTCCATCATGATGAACGGGACCTCGAAATAGAACTTCAGAAGAATTACATGCCGCAATTTCTAGCGGATATTCCACACACTTTTTATCAGTCATCCAGAGATCAACATTGATCAAGTCATTTAAACGCGTATATTATGAAAATAGCTATTCTTGGTGCCGGCATGGTAGGCAGTGCTATTGCACGGGACCTTTCCTCAAAATTCGAGGTCACTTCCTTTGATATCAGTGAGCACAATCTGAACAATCTTACAAATGCAGGTATAAATACCCGGCAAACCGATCTTAAAAGATACAGCGATTATCCCGTTCTGTTAGGGGATTTTGACCTAGTGGTTTCAGCTGTTCCGGGTTTTATGGGATATAGCACATTAAAAGCAATTATAGAATCCAATAAAGAGGTGGTAGACATTTCTTTCTTTCCGGAAAATGGACTGGAGTTAAATGACCTTGCAATAATACACAACGTCACCGCCATTATAGATTGTGGTGTGGCTCCCGGAATGAGTAACCTGATACTCGGATATTATGACAGCAAAATGGAGATCGATAGTTTTGATTGCATGGTTGGTGGCCTGCCTAAAAAAAGAGCAAAGCCATTTGAATATAAGGCACCGTTCTCACCAGTTGATGTTATTGAAGAATATATGAGGCCTGCCAGGTATGTTGAGAACGGGCATGTAGTGATTAAGCCTGCTATGAGTGATACGGAATTGATCGATCTTGATCATGTAGGAACACTTGAATCATTTAATACAGATGGTTTGAGAAGTATCCTATTTACGATGTGCCACATTAAAAATATGAAGGAAAAGACGTTGCGTTATCCGGGTCACATTGATCTTATGAAAGCCTTGTTTAAGGCAGGGTTCTTCGATGAAAATGAATTTTCATTCAAAGGCATCAAAATAAGACCAATTGAATTTACATCTGCATTGTTATTTGATAAATGGAAGCTTGAACCACAGGAGGAAGAATTCACGATCATGAAGATCGTGATCAAAGGCCGGAAAGATGGAAAGCATCAGGAAATATCATATTTCCTTTATGATGAGTTTGACGCTGTTACAGGTATCTCTTCAATGAGCCGGACAACAGGTTATACCTGCACAGCTGCCATCAATTTATTAGCAAGTAAATTATTTACCAAAAAAGGAATATTCCCACCGGAATTGGTGGCAAAGGAACCAGGATGCTTTGAATATATTCTTAATTATCTTAGAGAAAGAAACGTGATCTATAAAAAAGAAGTAAAGTTGTTAAGCTAAAATTATAGCTTTATCATCTTCAATATTCTCATGTCTGCACCTTCCCCGATCTTTAAAATGTAAACTCCCGCATTTAAAGCCACAACAATTATTTTTTCTTTTTCAGATGTGAGCTGTATCTGAACCAGTCTTTTACCCTCCATACTGTAGAGTGTACAGGTCTTGCCAGCCATGAGATAATTGTTCACGGAGATTAAGTTTACCTCATTTAAAACCGGGTTTGGGAATATTTGAATCCCTGGAGCTGGCATTGAAACATGGATAGTTTCAATTGGCAGCGGTCCACCGGTTGCAAGACTGCTATCACAAGCAAAAGAATTTAGAAAGCTATTGTGTATCCCACCTGAAGCAAACCCGGAACGCACTTTCATTTTTTGACCATTTGTAAACATATTCATACAAGCATCACTTGTAAAATCCATGAAGTTCATGAACATATCTCCGTTACCGTTAGGTGAGCAGCCGGATACATGGGGAAATGAGGGGCAATCATAATTGTAACTTTTTTGGCTTGGTGTATCGTCCACATCATCCGTTCCACAATCTGCATCTCCCCAAATATGTTTAAGTCCAAGCCAGTGACCAACTTCATGCGTAGCTGTGCGGCCTTTGTTATAAGGGGCACGTAAAACGCCTCTTGAGCCAAAGACATCATACTTGATAACAACACCGTCTTTATCTGTTTCACCACCTGGCATTGTTGCATAACCGAGGCTTCTGCCAAACAGCGAGCAAACCCAGATGTTTAGGTATCTTTTGCTGTCCCATGCATCATCGCCCCCCTGTGCAGAAAACTTCATACCATCATCGCCGAGGAAAAAATCTTTATTTGTGTATTTTCGAATAATGCCTTTTGTTGACATTCCTCCGGGCGATACTTGGGCAAGGCAAAACATAATCCTGCAATCCGCTGCAGCATTTCGAAAAGCTACCGGTGTATTCACTGCATCTGTATTTAGCCTTCTAAAATCACGGTTCAATACTTCTATTTGAGAAAGCACCTGGTCATCACTGATATTCTGTTCTCCACTTTTATATAATAAATGTATCACAACAGGAATCGTTATGATCTCATTAGGTATGGTATCCCTATCATGGCCATTGATGTCGCCGGGCCTTGCAACTATTGAAGGGAATTCCCGATAATTCTTTTCAGTACCACAGTCCCGCTGGGCATGCAATTGTTGTATTAAAACGAATGTAAAAACTACGCTGATGACAGATCTCATTTCTTATAACTAAAAGGTTATTAAAAATGATCTTCCAGAGATATGGTTCAGCTAAACAGAGGATTGGTGCAATATGCAAATATCAGAGCTGATTTTACCAATGTTAGGGAAAGGAGTGATCAGGCTCAGAGGGTAGGGACAAATCTATATATAATTTATTCTATAACAAAACTTTAAAGAGGTTAATTTAAATTTGCTAAGTATGTAAGCTTTCAGTTGCTATTTTTGCCTGATAACTATTGTAAATGAGATACATAACGGTATTATTTATTATATGCATCATGACTGCCTGTAACAACAATAATGATTATAAACCGAATGATCCGGATGTTAAAGGCACATACTCCGGCATTGAAGAACCAGCAAATCTCACCTTTACTATACTTGCGCAGCACCCTCATGACACCAGCGCTTATACCCAGGGGCTACAATTATACAACGGCAAATTATTTGAAGGCACCGGTGATTATGAGAATTCTTCTTTGAGGATCACTGACTGGAAAACAGGTGTTGTGGAAAAAAAACATTTGATGGGAAGTGATAAAATATTTGGCGAAGGCATCAACATTTTTAAGGAAAAACTGTACCAGTTAACATGGGAAAGCCATTTGGTATATGTTTATGATCTGAAGAATATTGATAAACCAGTTTCAACTTTTCAATGGCCAAATGAGGGTTGGGGTATTACAAACAACGGTAAAGAGTTGATCATAAGTGATGGCAGCTCCAACCTGTATTTTGTGG
>JBDSDG010000209.1:0-5258 GCA_039920685.1 Ferruginibacter sp. | reverse complement strand
ATCATCATCGTACCGGGGATAAATGGTGCATCTATCCTATGTACGATTTTGCGCACGGTCAAAGCGATAGTATCGAAAATATTACACACAGCATATGCACGTTGGAATTCATTCCGCATCGCCCTCTTTATGATTGGTTTATTGAGAAGCTAGATATTTTTCCTTCCCATCAATATGAAATGGCCCGACTGAACATGACGTATACTGTAATGAGTAAACGCAAATTGCTTCAATTGGTAAATGAAGGCCACGTTACAGGCTGGGATGATCCAAGAATGCCGACGCTAAGCGGTTTACGGAGGAAAGGATACACACCTGGAAGTATTCGTGAGTTCTGCGATAAGATCGGTGTGGCGAGGCGTGAGAATCTGATTGACCTTAGTTTGCTGGAGTTTTGTCTCAGGGAAGATCTGAACAAAACTTCGCATCGCGTAATGGCTGTATTGGATCCAATAAAACTCGTCATTGACAATTATGCAGATACAACAGAAGAACTTATAAGTGAAAACGGGCCCAATGAATCAATGGGAACAAGGACGCTTCCATTTACAAAAGCCTTATGGATAGAAAGGGAAGATTTTATGGAAGTGCCGGCAAAGAAATGGTTTCGTCTCGCTCCGGGTTCCATGGTCCGCTTAAAAAATGCATACATCGTAAAGTGTGAAAGCTTTACAAAAGATGCTGATGGCCTTATCAATGAGATCCATTGCACGTATATCCCGGAAAGTAAAAGTGGTCATGATACCAGCGGCATTACCGTAAAAGGAACGATTCATTGGGTAAGCGCTGAACATGCTGCAACTGCAGAAGTAAGACTCTATGATCGCTTATTCAAAGTTGAGGATCCATCTAATGAAGAGGGTGATTTCAAAGAATATATCAACCCGGATTCACTCCATGTCATTGAAAAAGTCTTTATTGAGCCATCCATTGTAAATGCTGCAAAATCAAGCCGTTATCAATTTATTCGAAAGGGTTATTTCTGTTTGGATAAAGACTCTACACCTGGAAACCTTGTGTTTAACCGCACAGCCACCTTAAAAGATGCATGGGCTAAAGAAATAAAGAAATAAGCCTTTTATTTTCCTTCTACATCCTCTTGTTGTTCCAGTTTCAAACCAGGGAAAATAGCGGTAATAAGCATAGCGAGGTTACAAGCAAGCAAAAGATATATTCCGATTTTTTTTTCCGGGCAGTAGGCATTGTAACAAGAAGTAAAAAGAATATACGATTTGATGGCATAAGCAACCATGACTGCTGATAGAAACAAATTGATCCTTTTCGCCCATATTTTCTGAATAAAACTTAAACAGATATAGGCAATCGCAAAACACAGGAAAAATTTTCCCGGCTTACCATAAGAATTTTTCTCCGAAAAAAAACCGGTGAAAGTTTTGTCAATATCTGCATGATACGTCCATGGCATAAAACAAACAGCTATTACAGCAATCGCTGTTATCAATCCTATCCATGTACTGTACTTCATTCATTAAACTTAAAAGGCTTATAAGGATATCCTTACAAGCCTTATTATTTGAAGAGGTCCCTAGCGGATTCGAACCGCTGTAGAAGCTTTTGCAGAGCTTTGCCTAGCCACTCGGCCAAAGGACCGTGATTTAAAAAGGTAATGATAATCAATAAATAAGATGATGATCATTATTTTTTACAAACGCAAAAATAGGGTATTTTTAACCATAATTTATATTGGCCTTTGTAAGAATTAATTTTCAATAAACCCATTAAAATGCACAGTATTCCGGCCTCCGAGCTGATTATAAATGATCGTGGTGCTATATACCACCTCAATTGCAGGCCGGAAGAAATAGCGGATACGATACTTACCGTTGGAGACCCCGATCGGGTAAAGGAAGTAAGCAAGCATTTCGATCGTATTGAATTCAAAAATCATCACCGGGAATTCATTACACATACGGGTATCGTCGGCAAAAAAAGGATCTCGGTAACAAGTACAGGTATTGGCCCTGATAATATCGATATTGTATTAAATGAATTGGATGCACTGGTAAATATTGATTTTGAGTCAAGAACGATCAGGAATAAGCTTACTACATTAAATATTATCCGCATTGGAACTTCCGGATCACTACAGGAAGAGATACCCGTTGACAGTTTTGTGGCAAGTACGCATGGCCTGGGCCTGGATAACCTGCTTCATTTTTACCTTTATCAGAATAATGAGGAAGAAAAACAGGTATTACAGGCTTTCAACACCCATGCACAGATGCACCACGGAGTTTCAGATCCCTATATTAATACGGCAGCCGTTGGTCTATTGAAGGAGTTTGTGACCGGGTTTGCACAAGGTATAACGGTAACGTGCCCGGGCTTTTATGGTCCTCAGGGAAGAGTTCTTAGAATGGGCCTCAGCCAGCCGCATCTTATTGACAGGTTAACCAGTTTTAGATTTGGCCAGCACCGGATCAGTAATTTTGAAATGGAAACATCTGCAATTTATGGCGTCGGTAAGATACTTGGACATCAGTGTTTGTCGTTAAGTGCAATTGTAGCAAACCGTATCACCAAAGAATTTAGCAAGGATGGAAATGCCGCGGTTGAGAAGCTGATTGAAAGAACAATAGAGATTGTCGAGGGTTTATAAATAAAACTTAGCCTTCCAATAAATTTAGACTTTATATAATGTACAAAACCCGTAACTAGTAACCAGGAACCAGGAACTATATTCAACATGAAGATCAAATTTTACAAATACCAGGGCACAGGAAATGATTTTGTGATCCTCGATAACCGGGAAGGATACTTTAGTAACCTTGATACAAAACAAATTCGCCGGCTGTGCGATCGAAGGTTTGGTGTTGGAGGCGACGGGCTCATGATCCTCAACAATAAACCAGGCTATGATTTCGAAATGCTATATTTTAATTCTGACGGAAAACCGGGCTCCATGTGTGGTAACGGTGGCCGTTGCATGATAAGGTTTGCATATAATATCGGAATTCACAAGTATACTTACAAATTCATGGCTTCTGACGGTGAGCATGAAGCAGAGCTTGATCAAAACAATATTGTAAGGCTAAAGATGAATAATGTAATAGAAGTTGAGGAGCATTCATCTTATACAATTTTGAACACCGGCTCACCGCATATGGTCAAGTTTTCCACAGATGTTGCAAATGTGGATGTTGTTGAAACAGGAAGAGAGATCAGGTATAATAAGCGTTTTGTCGCTACCGGTATAAACGTAAATTTTGTTGAAACAACCAACCAGGATAGTATTTTCGTCCGCACTTATGAGCGTGGCGTTGAAGATGAAACGCTAAGTTGTGGAACCGGGGTAACCGCTGCAGCGCTGGTATCTGCACACAATCCCTTAGGATTTAACAGGGTGAATGTGCATACCCGCGGTGGCAGACTTAGTGTTGAGTTTAATAAGATCAATGATTCGCATTTCGATAATATCTGGCTTTGCGGACCAGCAGAATTTGTATTTAGTGGGGAAATCGAAGTAAAGAAGACCAATGATCCAATACTTTAAAATACTTGCACACCAGACTACTGCAGTTGATACTCCGGATGCGGGAACGTGGGTAAATGTACTTCCGCCTTTGAGACAGGAAGAGTTCTCAGAATTGAGTACAGCATTATCTATTCCCCTGGATTTTTTAAAAGATTCGTTGGACATAGATGAGCGGAGCCGATATGAACTGGAAGACGACGTAAAACTAATCGTCATTAAAACCCCTACCGAAAATAATTCTTTCAATGACAGCGATGCATTTTACATTACGATTCCGATCTGTATAATTCTTACCGGTCAACAGGTAGTTACTGTAAATTCATTTGAGAATGAAGCCATCAAAAAGTTCCTTAACAGTTTTCAGAATCGCCAACCGGACAGGCCGAACATGATGGTGTTAAAGATCTTTGAAAAGATCACAATGACATTCCAGGATCACCTGAAGGAAATAAACCAGCGGCGCAATATGCTGGAGCAAAAACTATATGCATCTATAAGAAATGAAGAACTGTTACAACTTATGCGGATACAGAAAAGTCTTGTATATTTTTTAACCGCCCTGCGCAGCAACGAGCTCCTGATGATGAAACTTGCAAGAACAGATTTCCTGCACCTGGCACTGGAGGAAAAGGATTTCCTGGATGATCTTATCATTGAAACTTCACAAGCGCTGGAAACAGCGAATACTTATACAAATATCTTAAGCAGTACCCTGGATGCATTTGCCAGCATTATAAGCAATAACCAAAATGAAGTGTTGAAGCGGTTAAGCACGATCACGATATTTTTAAGTATACCTGTATTGATAGCAAGTATTTATGGAATGAATGTTCCGCTCCCATACCAGCACTCTCCCTTTGCATTCTGGCTGCCGGTTTGCTTATCTTTTGTGATACTGGCATTTGTAATGTTCAATTACATTCGCCGAACCAAAAAATAATGCATGTTCAATATCCGTGTATATGGCATTTTGATAAATGAAAAAAAGCAGGTGCTTGTGAGTGATGAATTTATCAGGGAAAAATATTACACAAAATTTTGTGGAGGTGGTTTGGAAGAAGGCGAAGGAACGATCGATTGTCTTAAGCGTGAGTTTATTGAAGAGATGAATTTAAGGGTTGATATCGCCGGTCATCTTTACACCACCGATTATTACCAGGAAAGTACATTCAATCCAGGTAACCAGATCATATCAATTTATTATTATGTTAAACCCTTAGAAAAATTAAATGTTCCGCTAAGAAACAAGCCATTTGACTATGATGAAGGTCAATTAAATGCTTACAAGGAATTCGGAGAAATAGAAACATTTCGTTTTATTGAATGGGAAGATTTTTCAGAAGATTCTGTAACACTTCCTATTGATAAGATTGTGGCTAAAATGATAAAAAAATAGCTACCCGTTTTTTACCGGGCAAATAAAAAAACCAAAACATGCAAACTGAAAATTTCAAAGACCAGCTGGTAATACTTGAAAATGAACGTGCACGCATCGAACCATTGTCAGAGAACCATTTTAAAGAACTCCTGCCAATAGCGTTACAAAGAGAAATATGGGAATTCACAAGTGCTGATGTAAAAGATGAAGCAGATTTCCGGCGATATTTTGAAACAGCACTACAGGAAAAAAAAGAAGGTAACGCCTACCCTTTTGCCATTTATGATAAACAAGCAGGCTGTTATGCCGGCTGCACGCGATATGGAAATATTTCTTTTCTAAATAAACGGGTTGAGATCGGCTGGACATGGTACAATCCTTCTT
>JBDSDG010000208.1:0-3288 GCA_039920685.1 Ferruginibacter sp. | reverse complement strand
AACCTGCAAACCTACGTGCCCAAACGATGGTAAGAATATCCGGGCTTAATAATTTTCCTGTCTGGTCTGCGACAATATCCAATGCACGTTTTTTTAGGAATCGCTTGCGATCAACAAAAGCATCGATATTATGATCATCAATAAAATGAAATAATTGTTTATCCGCCCAATAATGCCAATTCTGTGCATTGGTAATTGCTTTTATCTCACAAATACCTTCATATTTACTCCACATTTTCCTGCTTACTTCCCCATGCAACTGGCTAACTCCATTTGCAAGCTTTGCAAATCTTAATGCGGCAAGTGAATGGTTGAAAAGATCGTCTTCAATACCTGTGAGCTCCCTTACTTCTTCTATTGGAATACCACAGAAATAGCTCATTTTTTCACACAACACCAGATCATGCTTTTCATTGCCCGCTTCCTCGGGTGTATGTGTTGTAAAAACCAGGCGTTTAGTTACCTCGGCTTTGCTGCCATATTTTTTGTATAAATAAAATGCAGCGCTTACTGCATGAGCTTCATTCAGGTGATAAAGTTCAGGATCAAAATTCAATTCATCTACAAGACGTGCTCCTCCAACACCCAACAGGATGAATTGCGCAAGTTTTGTAGCAACATTGGCATCATATAACCTATGTGTGATCGTTTGTGACACATAATCGTTTTCCGGAACATCGGTACTCAATAAAAAAAGCGGGGCGCTTTTAAATGTTTCCGGATTCAGGTAATACACTTTTACCCAAACCGGGTTTCCATGCATGTCGATCTGGAATTTTATCCCGGTATCTTCTAAAAAGTTATAGATCTTTTCATTCCATTGAACCTGCAATGTCTGATCCTGGTTGCGGGCCTGGTCATAATATCCATACTTCCATAATATGCCGATACCGATCAGGTTTTGGCGAAGCTCATATGCGCTGCGCAGATGAGAGCCACTTAGAAATCCAAGTCCGCCACTATAAATCTTTAATGGCTGGTGGATTGCAAATTCCATTGAAAAATAGGCGATCCGTTTGCTGTATGGTTGATCTGCAGGATATGGAACAGAATACCGGGAAAAATTCATACTGTTTTTTTTTCGTCGGCTGCAATATAAAGCCGTTTTTGTTATTCTCAAGACAGAACATAATATATTAATTAACAGGTTTATTCACACATAAATAATATCAGATACATGATTTAGGTAAATAGAAAATAATATTTTAGATTTGTCTAAAATTATTTTTTGATGAACCTTACCGCTACAGAAGAAAATTACATAAAGGCCATCTACCATTTACAGAATAAGTCCGATTCTGTAAGTACTAACCTACTTTCTGGTGAAATGAATACAAGGCCTGCATCGGTAACAGATATGCTTAAGAAGTTAAGAACAAAGAGGATCGTGCATTACCAGCGCTACAAGGAATTTACCTTAACGGAATTGGGTGTTAAAACGGCGCTTGTTGTGATCAGGAAACACAGGCTTTGGGAATACTTTCTTGTGAATAAGCTCGGATTCAAATGGGGAGATGTTCACAATGTTGCCGAAGAACTGGAACATATCAGCAGCAGTGAATTGATCGTGCGCCTTGATGATTTCCTAGGCAATCCATCATTTGATCCGCACGGAGATCCGATACCTGATAACAAAGGCAAGATCCGCACGCTAAGGCAATCAAACCTTGCTACCCTTCCCCTAAAAAAAATTGCCGAAGTAAGCTCTGTAAAAAACCAAAGTCCGCAAATGATGGACATGTTAAATCATTTCCAGATCCGTATCGGAACAAAAATAAAAGTGAACAAGCGATTTGATTTTGATGGCTCGATAGAAATAAAAATTGATAAACTTCCTGCCACCATAATCAGCAAACAGGTTGCCCAAAATGTATATTGTATAGTATGAAATCACCAATTACCACCCAATCGTTAAGTGAAGTACACGGCACCGTTGATACAACCGTAAAGGCTAAAGGCTGGAGAAGAATATTTTCTTTCCTTGGCCCCGCCTATTTAGTAAGCGTTGGATATATGGATCCCGGAAACTGGGCAACGGACTTGGCAGGAGGCAGCAAATACGGATATGCATTGATCTGGGTATTGCTTATGAGTAACCTAATGGCGTTGCTTTTGCAAGGATTATCTGCAAGGCTTGGAATTGTAAGAGGACGCGACCTGGCCCAGGCTAACAGGGAAGCCTACCCTAAATATGTAAATTTTGTTTTGTATTTACTTGCTGAGATCGCCATCGCAGCTTGTGACCTTGCAGAAGTATTGGGTATGGCCATTGGAATTCAGCTATTGACGGGGTTACCGCTGATCTGGGGAGTAAGCATCACTATACTTGATACATTTTTGCTGTTATACCTTCAAAGATTAGGCATGAGAAAAATGGAAGCATTTATTATTGCCCTGGTTGGTGTGATCGCCATTGCATTTTTAATTGAGATCATCCTTGCAAAGCCGATGATCGGGGAAGTAGTAAAAGGATTTGTGCCTGCTTTTCCGAATCCGGAGGCCTTGTATATTGGGATAGGTATTATTGGTGCTACCGTAATGCCACATAACCTTTATTTACATTCGGCATTGGTGCAAACAAGTAAGATAGATCGTACCGATGAAGGGATACGGCTTGCAATCAAATTTAACCGGATAGATAGCACCATTGCTCTTAACCTTGCTTTTTTTGTAAATGCTGCGATCCTTATCCTTGCAGCAGCAGTTTTTTTCAAAACAGGAAACTCACAGGTTGCAGAAATAAAAGAAGCTCACCGGTTATTGCCCGGATTTTTAGGCAACCTCGCACCAATATTATTTGCCGTGGCGTTGATAGCCGCGGGCCAAAGCAGTACTATAACAGGAACTCTTGCCGGACAAATAATTATGGAAGGGTATTTAAGCTTGCGCATCAACCCTTGGGTAAGACGGCTTATCACCAGGCTGCTTGCTATTATTCCTGCGTTGATCGTGATCCTGATCTACGGGGAAGAACGTGTTGATGCGCTGTTGGTATTGAGCCAGGTTATTCTGAGCCTACAGTTAGGTTTTGCCATCATTCCTCTGATACATTTTGTGAGCGACAAGGCTACTATGGGAAAATTTGTTATAAAACCCATAACTAAAATTGCCGCATGGCTGATTGCGTCTGTCCTTGTTTTTCTTAATTTGAAAATGTTGTTCAACGAGGTGATGCCAGTGATAGAAGGAGACAATTTATTACCGAAAATCCTGCTTGTATTTGCAGCAGTATTTTTTGGTGGCATCTTACTGTATATTATTATACATCCGTTTCTCAACAAAACAAAA
>JBDSDG010000207.1:0-5535 GCA_039920685.1 Ferruginibacter sp. | reverse complement strand
TTATCCGTTTCCTTCCATTCAAAATTCAACATTCAACATTCAAAATAATAGAAAAGAATGTCTCGTATCAAAGTCGACCTCCACGCCATTTACAACAACAGCAAAGCCATCGACAAAGCATTGCTGCAGGCTTTCGAGGATGCCATTGATAAAAAGATCAGGGAAGTAGAGATCATTCCGGGAAAAGGAAGCGGGCAGTTGAGAAAGAAAGTAGAGCGTTTCCTGCAAATGCCACACATAAAGCCATTGTATCATCGCATTGAGAATGATAGCAAGAATTTTGGAAGATTATTTGTTTACTTCAAATTTTGACACGCATACAATTGAATCGGTCTTATATTATATCATATCTACGGGAGAAATTAAAAAAGCTAACGGGGCAGATAATTTTTCTTATAATAATTTTTTGCCTCTGCTGTTGGGGCTTGCTGGCAATTGCCGACATGGTATTTGAAGACAAGAACCTACGATTTGATGAGCAGGTTTTTAATTTTTTATCACCTTTTCACAATGAGTCCAATGATAAGCTAATGAATTTCATTACGTTTTTTGGATCTCAATATTTCTTACTTCCTGCAAACATTGTATTAGCAGCTGTTTTTCTTTTTTATAAAAAACACCGCAGCTACTCAATAAAAATTGCGTCTATTGCAATTACCAGCACAGCCATAATGTTCCTCTTAAAAACTATCTTAAAAAGACAGCGCCCGAACGTTCCTTTGATCTCACAAGCCCATGGATATAGCTTTCCAAGCGGTCATACCTTTACAAGTATGGTGTTTTTTGGCATGGTTGCTTATGTAGTATATAAGTCGATACAAAACCGCTTTCTGAAATGGCTATTGATCATCATCCTGGTCTGTTTCACATTTATGGTGGGATTTAGCCGCGTATACCTGAGGTATCATTATGCAAGCGATGTGATCGCAGGATTCTGCCTTGGGATCATCTGGCTCCTTATTGCAAAATGGCTATTAATAAAACCCGATAAAGTGTTGGAAAGTAGATGACATCTGGGGGTAGATGACATCTCGGGGTAGATGACATCTCGGGGTAGATGACATCTCGGGGTAGATGACATCTAGGGGTAGATGACATCTCAAAATGATCAGGGCGCACTGATCAATCCAATTTGTTGTGAATGGATCACTGCCTCTGAACTATGCGTAAAATAACAGATCGGAACTCCCTCAGCCTCAATGGCTTTAAGTTTTGCTTCAACTTCCGGCTTCTCCTTTTTACTTACGCGACGTATATATATGCATACCATCTGGTGTTTAAAGTGGTCCACTATAGAAGCATAGATGAACGGATCTTCCTGTGAGTCGTCACCTAACAATATGAACCGCTGTTCAGGATAAGCCTCCAGGATCCTCGCGATACGCATGAATTTAGTTTTATGGTTATTCTGCCCGGTCTTAAATACCTGGCTGAATAACTTTAACTGGTTAAGCAAATAAACACCATCAGGTAATTTATTGTTTCCAGAAAATTCTTTGATATAATCATACAGGTTCCATTCACTGCTTGACACGAAAAAGAATGGGTTGTGCGTATTTTCGGGTGCCCCCGCAAGTGAGAGTAATTGATAATGGTTCACTACTCCTTCAAACGGGTCCCTGCTCCTGGCATTTTCTGTAAGCAGAACAAACAATCGTTTTCTTAAGTTTGATGAATGAGATATCAGGAAAGTATCATCTATATCCGAAATGAATGCGTATTGATTTAAGTGAGGAATTATGACCTTTGCTTTGGCAGAAGTAATTGTCGACTTATTAAACGGGTGGATCAATAAAACTTCAACAATATGATCCCCTGCAGCCAGCTGTTCACCGGGCTCCCATTCAAATTTGAAAAATCCATCCTTTTCAGAACGCGTTGTATAAATGCGGCCTTTCCAGGTAAATTGCACAAGGGCACCCCGCATCGGTTTCACCATGAACAATCTTAGTACAGCCAACGTATTCAGCCAGAAATAATCACGGTATTTTTTTCGTGGGAGTGGCCCGAAAGAAAGTGTATGTCCGAATATGAAACAATGTGTCCTGTTTCCGTAGCCTGTATATAATTTTATTACGGGCTCATCGGTCAATCTTAATGCATTAAAAAATCTTTCTTTGATATCTTCATAAAAAGATTTTTTTTTTGCCACGCCCGATATCTCTACATTCATATTTTGTAAATTAACTAAATGAACCACAACATCGGATTAAAAGTTTTATTTGTTATAAATCCGGGAGCCGGGTCCAATAATAATTCCTGGGAAAATATCATCAGCGATTACTTTACCGGAAAACCCTTCATACCGGATTATTATTTGCTGGAAAAAAAGCCCGTTGTTGAAAAGCTTCGACAATATATTTCCGATACTAAACCGGCCTATGTCATCGCGGTTGGGGGTGATGGTACAGTGGGAATGCTGGCCAAAATAATTGCAGGCAGCAGTATTGCACTTGGTATCCTGCCTGCCGGTTCAGCTAATGGGATGGCTAAAGAATTGGATATTTCGGAAGTTCCTGAAGATGCTCTGGCAGTGATCGAGACAGGGGAAGTTAGGTGTTGCGATGCGATCCGGATCAATGAAAAAGACCTTTGCCTTCACCTCAGTGACATTGGCCTCAATGCCCAATTGATAAAATATTTTGATGAAGGAAAACTGAGAGGGATATGGGGCTATGCGAAAGTTGTGTTGAAAACATTGTGGCGAAAGCAAAAAATGCTTGTAAGAATTACTACGAAGACAGAGGAAATCGAAAGGATCGCTTTTATGGTGGTTGTCGCCAACGCAAGTAAATATGGTACCGGGGCAGTGATTAATCCTGATGGAAAATTGGATGACGGCCTTTTTGAAGTGGTTATCGTACGCAAGCTTGCAATATCAGAATTATTAAAAATGCTGTTCAGGTTTACGCCTTTCAATCCACAAAAAATAGAAACCTTTCACGCCACTACCCTGAGGATCGAAACACATAAAAGGATGCACTTCCAGATAGACGGTGAGTACAAGGGTAAAATAAATAAGATAAACGCGACCATATTACCGAACCATATCAACCTCGTTCTACCGGCAGCAAAACCTGAGGATACCGGAAGCTAGCTTTTTACAAACATTTTTTCAATTGCTTTTTTATCATGTCCATAAATGTCGTCCGCGAAATGCAACAAGCCATTATCGTCTACCCATGCTGTATAGTATGTGATCAGGACCGGCACCGGTTTCTTTAATTTAACGTACTGCTCCTTATCCCCGTTCATTGCAGAATCAATTTTTTCCGGAGACCACTCCGCCCTGTCCTGCAATAAATAATTGGCCATCTTAGCCGGGTCACTTAGCCTTATACATCCATGGCTAAAGGCTCGTTTATCTCTTTGAAAAAGGCTCTTGGCCGGTGTATCGTGAAAATAAATATTGTAGCTGTTAGGAAAAAGGAATTTTATTTTGCCTAAGGAATTATCTCCTCCCGGAAGTTGACGGATCACGGGAATACCTCCACTGCTTCCAACGATCTCCATATTGTGAGACGCAAGGTAATCGGGCCGCTTATTCATTTCAGGTAAGATCTCCTTGGTCACAATACTTACGGGAACATTCCAGTACGGACTAAATACCACCTGGCTCAGGTCTCCTGTAAACATCATGGTATTATGACCTTCCTTTCCCACAACGACCGTCATGTCAAATACTTTTGTTTTGCCCTCCTTTACATGAAGAATGAATTCAGGAATATTTACAAGGATCAGCTGCCCTATTGGCTCATTTATAAGCCATTGCATTCGTCCCATATTCAGCAGGATTTGCTTGATGCGATCTAAGAGCGGTACATTCATGTCGGCGATCAATCGGTCGGTAAGCACACCTGTTGGCTTATATCCAAACCTTAACTGGAAGTTTTTAATTCCGCCCTCAAGTACATCGTTAAAGATATCAGTGGTATCAGGTTGCATATCTGCTGTGAGCCATAAATATTTTTTTAGTGGAATTATTCCCGGGTCGGCTGCACCTTTCTTAATTTTTTTTGCTGCCACAGAAATAACAGGCAAGCCTCCCTGCTTTGAAAGAGAAATATATTTGGCCAGTTGATCTTTAAGCAATTTAAAAGATATGTTCACGTCCTCATAGTACTTGTTGTCTTTGTGTTTTTTGGTGACCAATGAATCTGCCAGGAGCAATGCATCCATTTTTTTTATCGGGATGAAACGCTCCATCTCCTTCCGCTTTATATATCCCTTCCCAATGCTATTCAGGTTATAGGTAATGAAATGTTGTGTAAGCTTTAATTCGGTAAGGATGACCTTACTATCAGTTGAAGAAACATTCATACTGTCTTCTGCGGCATACCGGTCCATCTGGACCTTCAACGCATCATCTTTCAGAAGTGTATCATTGCCATAAGTAGTTTGGTAATTATGCATATTCCAGAACCCACGTGCCTGTTCTGTAAGCCCTTCTTTATCAAACCAAGCGAACTGGTAATTGCGGGCATTGTAAAAACTGGTGATGCGGCGTGAGATGGAATCAGGAAGGCTATTCTCTGCATTGAATTTGACAACCGTCATACTGTCAAAAAAAACATCGTTGAAAGCGTTGGCCGCAGTAATCCCATGATCCCTTTTAGTGATCTTTTTCTGCTTTTCATTTCCGGAACCATTGGAAATATCATTTTCAGATTTACTATTGGACCGGCAGGAAATAAACAGGGCAAAAAATAACGATGCGGTGGTTAAGATTTTTATCATGCCGTTGCACTTACAAAAGTTGTGCCTTTTGAAATGTAAATTGTGAAGATTATTAGAAAACACCCGGGCGGGTTATTTATAGAGCTTTTGTTCGCGGGTAAAATACGTTTTCATCATTCCATGCGTATCGATAATGATGGGCGCACCTGTTGGACTTTTGAGATATTGTTTTGTGTGAATTTTCAGGAACTCTTTTACTTCAACATTTACTTTGCCGGGATACTTCCTGAAAATATTCTTTATCTCTGCTTTTAAAATTTTCTTAATTATGGGAACAAGCTCTTTGATCTTCTCATCGGGGATCTTTTCGGCAACCGAGTTAGGCGAGATCTTTGCTGCCCAAAGTATCTCATCAGAATAGCTGTTGCCTATCCCTCTTATTGCATCCTGGTCTGTCAATACTTTCTTTATATTGGTTTTCCGCTGAAGGGCTTGTTTCAGGTATTTAAAATTCAATTGCGGCGAAAGGGCATCCACACCTTTTTTATCTACCGGATCAAGCTTAATATGCGCATTTTTCATCCTGTCTGCCAGCGCCAATGCTTTGCCATTATCAAAGTATAATTCAGCAATGGTTGAATGATGTTCATTCTTCTTTTCAAAAATAAAAACATCACCGGTCAGCATCAGGTGTAATCCCAACAAGCTGCCGTCTGCAAATTCAAAACGCATCTCTTTCCCTGACCTGTAAATTCTTTTAAGCACTTTGCCTTTCAATTTGGAAAATGCAGCAGGCTTATCAGGCAGCTTTTTACCATTGATGATCTTTATGTTTGTCAAGGTACTGCCTGCAAATAC
>JBDSDG010000206.1:0-24788 GCA_039920685.1 Ferruginibacter sp. | reverse complement strand
CCAACACCGGTGATCAAAAAATCTAATGTCTTATTTTGTTTGAGGAAAGGTTCAATTTCAAACTTTGTAGCTGCCACCAATAAGATCTGCATGTTGGCAAATTTCGCACTTATGCTTTATATTTAAGCCAATACTGGCTAACTTCGCAAAAATTTTCAGGTCGGATGGTGTACATCACACGTATAGAACATTTTAATGCGGCGCATAAGCTTTATAATCCTTCCTGGACCAGGGAAAGAAATGAAGAGGTATATGGTAAGTGTGCCAATGAGAACTGGCATGGGCATAATTTTGAATTGCATGTAACCCTAAAAGGTGATCCTGATCCTGATACGGGATTTGTATTCGACGTAAAAAAACTGAGTGTAATAGTAAAGGAGCATATTATAGATGCGCTAGACCATAAGAATTTAAATGTGGATGTACCTTTTATGAAGGATAAAATATGCTCTATCGAAAACCTGGTAATGTGCATCTGGAGTCAATTAGCTGCTCAACTGCCTGTTAATATACAGTTGCATTGCCTAAAACTGTATGAAACGCCTCGGATCTACGTTGAATATTTCGGCAGTTAAAAATGTTTCCCATAAACAATCGTAATTTTATAGCCGGTTTAAGGCAATAATAAATAGCATGCTTCTATTCAAACTTATTTAATAAAGGCCTGCAAATCGAAAAACATTTTAATTACTTATTTGTTTATTGATCATGAGCAATAAAGTCGCGGTTTTTCGTAAAGAACATTTTAATGCTGCTCACCGGCTAACCAATCCTTTGTGGGATGACCAAAAGAATGATGCAGTTTTTGGTAAGTGCAACAATCCTCATTATCATGGACACAATTACGAGCTGATCGTTAAATTAACCGGCACTCCGGATAAAGAAACCGGCTATGTAATGGATATGAAAGTTCTCAGCGACCTTATTCAAGCGTTGGTGATCGAAAAATTTGATCATAAAAACCTGAATGAGGATTGTGTTGAATTTAAGAAACTTAATCCCACTGCCGAAAATATTGCCATCGTGATCTACAATATATTACGGCCAGCAATAAATGAGGACCTAGACATGCAAGTGAGGTTGTACGAAACAGAAAGGAATTTTGTTGAATATCCTATTTAATTATAAATATATCCCGCAATACTATGGCATATAAAAAGGTTGAACATTATGATGAAGCCGTAACTAATTCTCTTATTAAAAACTACCGTGAGTCGATTGCACTTCTTGGTGAAGATCCAGCAAGGGAAGGACTTAACAAAACACCTGAACGTGTAGCCAAAGCAATGCAATACCTGACCCAGGGATATTCTCAGGATGCAATTGCCATACTGGAATCAGCAAAATTTCACGAGGATGTAAGTGAGATGATCATTGTGAAAGATATAGAGCTATATAGCATGTGTGAGCACCATATGCTTCCATTCTATGGAAAAGCACATGTGGCATATATTCCAAACGGATTCATTACCGGCCTTAGCAAAATAGCGCGGGTTGTGGATGTTTACAGCCGCCGACTGCAAGTGCAGGAAAGGCTTACGCATGAAATATTAACAGCTATCAAAGAATCTTTAAATCCTATAGGCGTTGCCGTTGTTATTGAAGCTTCACATCTTTGTATGATGATGCGTGGCGTATCCAAGCAAAACTCGGTTACAACTACCTCGGCGTTCTTTGGAGAATTTGAAAAGAATGAAACAAGAAGTGAATTCATGAAGCTGATCAGCGCCAGGCTTCACTAATATTTGGCCCCAATAAATTTACCAAACAAAAACTGTAACATGTCATATGCATATGTATTTCCCGGGCAAGGTTCTCAATTCGGGGGAATGGGCAAGAATTTATATGATACAGATACTGCTGCAAGAGAGTTGTTTGAACACGCTAACGAAATATTGGGATTTCGCATTTCTGATATCATGTTCACAGGTTCAGATGAAGACCTTAAGCAAACGGCGATTACACAGCCCGCTGTATTCATTCATTCTGTAGCAGCATTTAATAGTTTGAGCAACATTCTACCTGCAATGGTAGCAGGTCATTCCTTGGGAGAATTTTCTGCGCTGGTCGCCAATAAAGCCTTGAATTTTATTGATGCTTTACAATTGGTTTCCGTGAGAGCCCAGGCAATGCAGGGTGCATGTGAATTGTATCCCTCTACAATGGCTGCAGTTCTAGGTTTAGATGATGATAAAGTTGAAGAAATATGCCAGCACATTTCAAATGAAGCAGGAGAAGTGGTTGTTGCTGCAAATTACAATTGCCCGGGACAGTTAGTGATCAGTGGATCTATTACAGGCATTGACCTTGCATGTACACGTTTAAAAGCTGCTGGAGCAAGAAGAGCGCTTGTGCTGCCTGTTGGAGGAGCATTTCATTCTCCGTTAATGCTGCCTGCGAAAGATGAACTTGCTGCCGCAATAAATAAAACTACTTTTCATGATCCTGTATGCCCGGTGTATCAGAACATAACAGCAAAAGCAGTTTCTCATCCTGTTGAGATCAAAGAAAATCTGATCGCCCAGCTTACCGGTCCGGTTAAATGGTCGCAATCTGTAATTTCAATGATCCAGGACGGAGCTTCACAATTTACGGAATGCGGACCCGGAAAAGTTTTGCAGGGACTTGTATTAAAGATCAATAAGGAAATGGTTGTTCATGGCGTTAATTAATGTGCCAATCTGGAGAGAAATCCTATATCCTGGGCAGAAAAAAAACGCAAACTCATTTCTGAATTTGCGTTCCGGTTTCCAGGAAATATTTTCTATTTTTTATTTTTTATTGTTTGATCGGGATCAATCCTCTTATTCCCATGTCTACTGCAAAATCACCATCTGATGGATCAAACGTTCCAGGACCTGAAACCTCTCTCCACTCAAAACTTTTGTTAGTAGATAACGAAACTACAATCGTAACATCAGCAGTTTCATTACCAGTAATTACCAAAGGAGTTGCAAATTGACCCGTTACCAGGCATGAGCCTTGTGGAATAGGCGAGGTTGCAAATAATGGATTGGGAACAGTAGTTGCACCTGCTGGCGCCTGCCCTGTACTTACAAAATTACCAACACCGGGAACAACTGTCTCAAAACCCCAGTAACCCTGGTCCTTGTTGGAGTTGACCTGAACGCTGGAATTTTTTATCTGGTAACTCGGGATATATGTTCTGAATCCAATAAAAGAAGCGAGCGTGCCAGTATAATTTACTCCGGCTGACCTGAACTTAATATCATAATTCTGGTATGCAAGGGATACTCTCAACCAATTATATGTGCCGGCGGCGAATGAACTTATTGGAACCTTAACAAAAGATTGTCCGTCTGCTGCAAACGTAGACCTGCTGAAATCGATCGCATTGATGCCGCCTTCTGTTGTTTCCGGTGCTTTGTAGAGAACCGCACCTGCACCAAGTCCTGTAAACTGATTGGGTGTTAATTCAACATAATGCGCACTCATCACATTGAATTTAGGCGACTGAGCATCATTAGTGGATGGAATTGTTGACGGTGCACCAAAGCTATTCAACCGTGCCTGGGTTGAATCAAATTTAAAAACAAAATTAATTAACGGTCCGGTTGGTGTCTGATCACCAGAATCGTCT
Source organism: Ferruginibacter sp. (assembly GCA_039920685.1). Lineage (GTDB taxonomy): Bacteria > Bacteroidota > Bacteroidia > Chitinophagales > Chitinophagaceae > Ferruginibacter. The sequence goes on along the minus strand of JBDSDG010000206.1, from coordinate 21,187 downwards.
TTTTTGCAAGAGTTCATTGACAGCAAGACCACTCCAGGTAAAAGAAAACATTTTGTAAGATTCATATGCTTATTGTTTTTAGGTTAACAGTATAACTAATCAGTGAAATTTATATTGTTGGTGAAGGTGTTAATGAAATGGGAATAATAATAATTTATTTTTGAAGCAGTGTGCTTCGATATTACTGGATGATCATGGTTGTCCCCTTTCGCTGTAATATTTTTCCTGTATAATCTATTGCTTCTGCGATCCATACGAAACTGCTCATGTTCTGTACAACACCCTTTATTCTTCCATCCCAGCCCTTGTTTTGATTAGTTGTAGCAAAAACCATCTGGCCATAGCGGTTATATATCCGGAAATAGCTGAATGACCTGATACCTACAGGAAATGCCTTTAAATATTCGTGAAGACCATCACCATTAGGAGTAAATGCATTCGCTACATAAATTTCCGGCCCTTTGAAAGTCTTTACCCTGATCGTATCAATTCCCACGCAATGACTTGCAGTGCTGGCAGTTACTATAAGGAATGTGACCTCATCACTTAAAATCGCGATCGGGTTTTTAATAAATGGATTATTCAACCCGGTTGTAGGACTCCAGGTATAATTAATGAATCCTGTATTATTTACATCTGTTGCACTTAATTGAAGCGGCTGTTTGATGGCAATCGAAGTATCACGGCCTGCATCAAGCTTAGCGGGTGGTGAAACTGTTATAATTACCGGATCTGTTGATAATGATACACAACCATTGATATCTGTTACCGTTAAATTATAAGTAATGGTAACGGGCTGCATTACTATCGGATCGATCGCTGAACTGTTTGAAAGATATGTGGACGGCTGCCAACTGAATACTACACCGCCGGAACCAGCTAATTGTATACTTGCTCCAAAACAGATAGTAGAATCTACACCAGCATTTGCATGAGGTGCAGGATTTACGGGAAGTAAAAGTGAATCTCTACGGTCACATATACCTGTAGTAGCTGTTATATAATACATCGTTGTTACAACGGGAGAAGCAACCGGGCTGATGGTCAATGCATTTGTTAGTGATGCAACAGGTATCCATGAAACACTTGTTCCATTGGTGGTTGCATTTAAGCTGGTGCTTTTGCCTTCACAAATTACTGCGACAGGAGTTGTGTTAAGGGTGACAGAATTAGTAAGCTGGACAATAACTGGCGGTGCGGGTTTGATACAACCATTAACATCCTTAACTATTACAAGAAATGTTCCGGGGTGTACATTAAAAATATTTGACGGTTGGAAGGTTATGCCGTCCGTTGAATATTGATAAGGAGCATTGCCACCGGTCGCTGTAATTGTTACAGTTCCATCTGCTGCGCCGGAACAGGTCGCGTTTGTAAATGCAGTATTGCTTACAAGCAGGTCTGGAAATACCTGGACAAGTGTAACTACAACACTATCAAAACAAGAAGTACCATTCCTTACTCTTAAAGTGTAAGTTCCAACTTGCAGGTTATTAAAGATTCCGCTTGGCTGGAATGGTAAATTATTTATAGAATATTCAACAGGTGCAGCCCATTCTGCTCCGGCATCAACAACGATCTGCCCGGTGGTTCCTGCTGCACAGTTAATATTACGTGTAGAAACAAGGTTAAGCCGTCGCCAAAAAACAAAAGCAGAATCTTTTGCATGACACGTTCCTTCTTCCGAAGTACAAATAAATAATGTACTATCTGAAGCCAAAGTGGCAATAGGGTTGATAATCGACAAACTACTTAATCCAGGATTCGGATTCCACTGGTATGTTGTATAACCAGCGCTGGCAGCAAGTTGTATCGAACCACCAACACAGATGAGTGCAGTGTCAGGGCTGATTCCAAGTGTATCGTAATCCCTGATCTGTATCACAGTGCTATCTGTGGGAGTTGCTGCACCACATGCTGCAAGTGTATATATTTTTAATACCTCGATACCTTCCGGCATGTTATCTACGATCGGAAAGATGTTCAGCAATACCTCCGTTTCATTTGCAGGTATAGTGATGGTGGCTGGTAACATTTGCACATCAACACCATTTGTTACGGTGCCTGAATAACCAAGATTTACAACCTGTGAAAATAAAGTTGACGCCTGTCTCCGTATTTTCAAGGAACCAGTTGCACAACCTTCCACTAAATAGCTATTACCCGAATTATCAACCTGGGTAAGATTGGTTAGTTGGAAGAAATTAGACGTAAGGCTTTTTGCTTCTAAAAAAACGCCACTATCCCACAACCCATCAAAATTATCAGAGACAACGAGCTTTAAATGATATTGCTGGCAAGGCTGAACTTTGCCCAGGGCTGTTAACACCTGTGTAAGTCCTTCGTGCGTAAAATAAGGCCCGCTGGAATTGTCAAGATAATATGCGGTATTTTGCGGACAAGGAGGAAAGGCTCCTGTAACATCATTTATGTTCAAAATTGAAACAGGCAGGGATGTTCCCGGAACCAGTGCCATATTCTGAAGCCCAACTATTCCCGGACCTGATATAAAAAACCCAAATGCATCAATAAAATTACTGCAGGCAAATGCAGGCTCATATTCTTCGGAAGAAAATGAATACCGGAATTTGATACTATCGCCAAGAGGTACAAAATCAAATTCGAGCACACAGGCATCATTCATATCTGAAGTAAGCGCTCCAATTGCTGAAGCTAGATCAGGATCGCCTGGCAATATCCAATCTGTACTTGCAAGAACATTGCTTGATATTGTAATTCCGTCTCCATCCATTCCAAAATCAACCAGTGTTGTTTTTGCTCTACCGGAGGTAAGAACAATACCACTATCTATTTCGGGATTTGAACCGCTTAAATTTTTGAAATATCCTGCCATCAATGAATTACCTGTAAAAGTTACATTGCTGATCGTAACACCATCCCCAACCATTCTTTGTGCAAGGGCAAGAGGACTACTTACATCTGTTATCTGTAGTTGAGCAAAACTCATCTGCATGGATAAAGCTGCAATGGAGAAAAGTAAAAAAGTTTTGGCAACAACCCTCATGGAAGCAGGTTAGGTTTTAATACTTTAAAAATACTCATAAAGTGTCAATATACCAAAGGCCCGGAATGATTTCCAGGCCTACCTTATTTATACATATACTATTAAAGATCCAGTGTTGTCAAGACGGTATTCATACTCCTCACTGCGTCTGCACTTTTATTCATCAACGCCTGCTCCTCTGAACTCAATTTGTAATCTACGATCCTCTCCCAGCCTGATCTTCCAATGATAACCGGCACACCAATACAAATATCATTCAGCCCATATTCTCCTTCAAGATATACACAACAAGGCATCAGTTTTTTCTCATCTCTTACAATTGCTTCTACCAAAGAAGCGCCACATGCACCGGGCGCATACCATGCAGAAGTTCCAAGTAAACCGGTTAGTGTTGCACCGCCAACCATGGTATCTGCAGCTACCTTACTTAATGCTGCTGCGTCCAGGTAATTGGAAGCCGGGGTGCCGCAGTAGGTTGCAAGCCGTGTTAATGGGATCATGGTTGTATCTCCATGTCCGCCAATAACCGTTGTTGAAAGATCATTTGGAGAACAATCCAATGCCCGGCTTAAAAAATACCTGAACCTGCTGCTATCGAGAATGCCACCCATTCCAATGATCCTGTTCTTAGGAAGCCCGCTGGACTTCAGGGCCAGGTAAGTCATAGTATCCATTGGATTGCTGATAACAATTATTATGACATCTGGTGAATATTGTAAGAGGCTTTTTGTCACCGATTTTACAATACCTGCATTGATGCCGATCAATTCTTCTCTTGTCATCCCGGGTTTACGTGGAATTCCGGAAGTGATAACTGCAACCGTGCTTCCCGCTGTTTTGGAGTAATCATTGGTGCTGCCAGTGATCTTTGTATCGAATCCTTCGATCTCTGCAGTTTGCATCAGGTCCATTGCCTTTCCTTCGGCAACACCCTCTTTAATGTCTACTAAAACCAATTCATCACAAAGCTGTTTGCGGGCAATATTATCGGCACAGGTAGCACCTACTGCTCCTGCTCCTACTACGGTTACTTTCATGTGTAAATGTTTAAAATATTTCGCGAAGTTAACCGGAATCAGGTAAGAGTGATATTGACAACGGGTAAAATTTATTTTTTTTCCAAACTATTTTTATTGATTGTTTAACGATAAGCTTTATAATCCTTAGGCTGATCTGCGTTCTATAGCAATATGACCGGCCTCATAAAATCCATTTCAATTATTGCTTGCGTATTTATTTGCACAACTTGCTTTGCATCGATCGCTCCGAACCTTACAGCTGAATATAAAAAAAATAAAAAGACCGTTGAATTAAAATGGCAGAACACTGATCCTGCAATAACAAAATATGTACTTCAAAGAAGTGACGACAACCATTACTGGAAGGATATTTATAGTTTAAAGGCCGATGATTTTAAGAAAAAGAAGCAGGAAAAATTTTCAGACCATTATCCTGCCACCAGTAAAAATTATTACCGCTTAAAGATATTCACTTCTACTAATGAATTTGAGGTCACTGTTCCCATCATGGTGATCATAGGTTCACCTGCAAGTAGCTGGATCCTGTATCCTGTCCCTGTAAAGACTGTCCTTAATCTTCAATACAATGGCAGTGAAGCTATCCGCGGAGTAGTAAGTATTTTTATCCAGACCTTGAACGGATATGTGCTTATCAAAAAAAGATATTCTTCATTAAACAGAACAATACAGGTGCCTGTTGAAAACCTGGGCAGAGGCATCTACGATATAAGAATTGTTATCAATGATAAAGTTGTATGGAACCAGCGATTTATAAAATGACCTTTACAATTCTTTCGCTACATGTTCCATTTTAAAGGTTCCTTCAAATTCTTTTACCAGCTTTCCTTTTTTGTTATATAAATAAAGAGATGGATAGTGAAGAAGCTTATAAAACGTACCAAGCAGGTATGCGCCGTCCCTTCCCATAATGATATTAGGATGGTCAGCTATTTTATACTCTTCATAAAACTTTTTTATTTCTTTAAAATCTATTGAGGAAACCAGGACGATCTGTGTGTTCTTAAAATCATCCAGGTGTGCGATCAGATCTTTAACTGCCAGCTGGCAATGGCCACAATCAGGACTGAAAAGCATAATAATGGCAGGTTTTTTCCTTTTAAGGTCATCCTTTGTAAATCTTAAGCTATCAGGAACAGTCATGATCGTAAACATTGGTATAGCAGGAAACCGTTTATAGATCGGGAGACTGTCTGCCTGCGCAATTGCCGTATGAAAACCTGCGATAAGAATAAGGGCAAGAATTATTTTTTTCATGAGATAAAACTAATTTTTTCCAGCCAGATATGCTACAGCATGGCTTAAACAATTTCGCCATTAACATCAGGTTCACTACTTTTGCAGCCAATAAAATTGTAAGCAAATGGCAACTACAGCAGATATCCGTTCGGGATTGATACTTAAAATTGAAGGAAGCTTGTATTCAGTGATTGAGTTCGGGCAAAATAAAACAGCACGCGCTGCTGCAAAAGTGTGGGCAAAATTAAAAGGTGTTGACAATGCCAGAACGATCGAAATAACATGGAATAGTGGTGAAACAATCTTCCCCGTAAGAGTTGAACGGAAGCCCTACCAATATTTATATAAAGATGATACCGGATACAGTTTCATGGATGTTGAAACATTTGAACAGATAACTGTTCCTGAAACAATGATCGATGCTCCCCGTTTTTTAAAGGACGGACAGGAAGTTTCTGTATTGATGAATGGGGAAACCGATCTTCCGATGAGTGTTGAGTTGCCGGATAAGATAGTACTTCTTGTAACTTATAGTGAACCAGGTATGAAAGGTGATACTGCCACGAGAACTTTAAAACCAGCGACAGTTGAAACAGGGGCAACCATCAACGTTCCTCTTTTTGTAAATGAAGGAGAATTGATAAGGGTTAATTCAAAGACGGGAGATTATATTGAAAGAGTTAAGTAAATACACTTATTGTGAATAAAAAAAGGGAGGCACTTGAAAATGCTTCCCTTTTTATTTTTAGGGTTGGGATTCTTATTGATCTTAATACAGCAAAAATCTTACCGGCAAATTAAACCTGGTTCTAACGTTCTTACCTTTTAGTTTACCAGGATTCCAATTTGGCATTTTGTTGATAACACGTAATGCTTCCGCCTCCAAGCCATAACCAAGGTTATCTCCTTCTACCTTTGGTGCAGTAAGCTTACCTGTTTCATCCACAACAAAACTCACGTTCACGGTTCCTTCTACTCCATCATTACTCGCATCAGCAGGATATTGCAGATTATCGTCAAAGAATTTTTGTAATCCCTTGTTACCGCCGGGGTAAGAAGGAAGTACTTCTACATTTGAGTATACCCCCTTGTTATCGGCTTCCATTTTTGAATCCATATTTTTAACAGGTGTTGTTGAAATGGAAACTTTTCCTTTCATGCCTTTTTTTGCAGGATTTGGTGTAGCCATTCCGGATGTAGGTTGCTTTACAGTTGTGTTATCCGCTTTTGCGGTGTCAGCCATCATATGGGTTGTGTCCATTGTCATGTGCATGGTATCAGCCGGCATAACAGTCATGGTATCCATCTTTGTTGTTGTTGTTGAATCGTCCGTAGTATCATTGTTATTACAACTTATGGTGAAAACACTTGCAAGGATCGCTGCAGGCAACATAAATTTGAAAACATTGTTTGAACTCATAAAATATTTTTTGGTGATTTATATAGTCTCCCATTTTCAAATATTATGCCTGATAGTATTATGGATATGGTCTCAACGTAAAAGTGTTGCATTATTAAATCGGCATTTAATTGCACAATGTGAGTATTAATGTCGGCGGATTATTTTTTTAAAGTTTTGTTGGATCGCGTGTCCCTGCATATAATTCATATTCGAAAAGCCTGCAATCGATCTTACTTGTATAAAACTCTATCCTTCGCTTTGGCTTCAAACCAATTTTTTTTGCAAGCCCGAGATTGCCCGTAAAAATATATCCTGTATACCCTTTGCATTTCTGTTTAAAGAAGTCCCCCATTCGCTTATATGTTTTTTCAAGTTCCAACTCTTCCCCCATCCGATCGCCATACTCAGGATTTAAATATACAACACCGGAAAAATTTTCAATGATCGGTGTATCTTCAAAATCGCAAATAATAAATTCAATCAATTCCTCCACACCTGCTATCCCCGCATTTACTTTTGATATATTGATGGCATCCTCGCTGATATCTGAGGCAGTTATCTTTAATCCCGGGACTTCTGTCACGTTCTTTTCAAGTTTGAGAAATTCAGCTTCATAAAATTGTTGCTGAAATCCCACCACATGCATGAAAGAATAATTACTGCGGTATAAACCAGGCCTTCTTTTAGTCGCTATCATTGCGGCTTCAATTGCTAAAGTGCCGGATCCACACATCGGATTTATGAACGGAGTTACCTCATCCCATTTACCGGCAAGGATCGTTGCAGCTGCAAGAGATTCAAGCATTGGAGCTTTACCGGGGATCTTTCTGTAGCCATGCTTGGAAAGTGTTTCGCCGGAAGTATCTAAAAATAATTCTGCAATGTTATCTTTCCAGTATAAATGAATGACGACCCTGTTGATCTCCGGACCCGAATCAGGACGTGAGCCTGTTTTATTCCTGAACCTGTCAGCAATCGCATCCTTTACTTTTACATTTGCAAACAAATTATTGGTTATGGTTTCATTACTCACATTGCTGCTGATAGAAAAATATCCATCAGCAGGAATTAAATTCTCCCATTCATATTCAAGGAGATTATTGTAAACATCTGTAGCATTTTCCGCTTTAAATTCTTTCAGAGAAAATAATACCTGGCTTGCACAACGAAGGTTCAGGTTTAATTTAATACAATCTAATAGGCTTCCTTGCAACTCGACACCGGTTTTAAATAACCTGGTTGGAGTTAGTCCAAGTTCAATGATCTCCTGTTGAACATATGCTGAGAGCCGGTTGCTGCAGGTAACAATGATCCGGCTGTCTTGATTAAATGATTGCATCGCGGTAAAAGTACAGCTATTAGCTATTGGCTAACTGCTAAGAGCAATACTATTTAAAATAATTATATTGTGCTATGGATGGACAAAGAGAAATAAGGCTGGCAGTCTTAATTGATGCTGACAATGTTCCTTACAGCAATGTGAAAGGAGTTATGGAAGAAATAGCCAAATACGGCACTCCAACTTTTAAAAGAATTTATGGTGATTGGACAAGGCCGACTGTTTCGGGTTGGAAAAATGTTTTGTTGGAAAATGCGATCACACCCATTCAACAGTACAGTTATACCAGCGGAAAAAATTCAAGTGATTCAGCATTGATCATTGATGCAATGGATATTTTGTATTCCGGCAAAGTAGATGGTTTTTGTATTGTGTCGAGTGACAGCGATTTTACAAGATTGGCTACACGATTGAGAGAAGCAGGGATGAAAGTTTTCGGTATCGGTCAAAAGAAAACACCAAACCCATTCATTGTTGCGTGTGATAAATTTATTTACATGGAGATCATCCCGATGGCGGGAGAAATGGAGGTTACTGAGATTAGTGAAACTAATGGACCAGGTACAACAAAAACGAAACATGTAAGATCAAAACCTAAAAGCTCTTTTGATAAATTAAGCCGGGAAACATTGAAACTGATCACAGCAACCATAAATGATCTAGCAGATGAAAATGGCTGGGCTTTCCTGGGCGACGTAGGAAATTTATTATTAAAAAAGCAGCCGAACTTTGATCCGCGGAATTATGGGTTTCCAAAATTAACTCCACTGATAAAATCAATGCCCCAGTTTGAGATCGATAAAAGAGAGACGGATAAGGCGGGGATAAAGCTTGTTTATATAAGGTATAAGGATTGATGTTGAGAGATATGTGATACGGATACGGGATACCCGATACCGGATACCTGATAAGGAATAGCGGATAAGGATTTATTATACCTATACCTATAATTTTAATAACTCAATACACTTCCTCAAACTCTCTTTCCATTCGGGAATAACCATACCGAATGTTTCTTTGATCTTTGCCGTATCCATAACGGAATAGTGTGGCCGCTTAGCCGGAGTTGGATATTGTGAAGTTGAAACAGGAAGAATTGCACAATTGCAGCCGGAAATTTCTTTAATAGCTTTTGCAAAATCAAACCAACTGATCACCCCGCTGTTGCTGTAATTATAAATACCCGGTACCGGTCTTTCATATTTATCAATGATCTTCATTACTGCATTGGCCAGGTCATAAGCATAAGTCGGACTGCCAAACTGATCATTTACAACAGAGATGGTATCTTTCTCGCTCATTAGACGAAGCATTGTCTTAACGAAGTTCTTGCCATAACTACTGTACACCCAGGATGTACGGATGATGACAGACGAAGGATTATTTTTCTGTGTTTCCTGCTCTCCCAACAATTTAGAAGCTCCATACATATTTACAGGATCTGTTTCATCTTCCTCAGTGTAAGGAATAGAGGATTGCCCGTTGAAAACATAATCAGTTGAGAAATGAATAAAAACTGCATCGTGCTTTTTGCAAATTGCGGCAAGGTTTCCTACAGCGGTCCCATTATGTTGAAAGGCAATATCTTTTTCAACCTCTGCCTTATCAACTGTGGTATATGCTGCACAATTGACGCAATGAGATATTCGATTAGCTGAAAAATATTCCTCTACATTATCTACATTAGTGATCGAGAGTTCATCTCTTGAAGTAAATAAAAAATTGTAGGTGGGGGAAGCGCTCGCCAAAGCTCTGAATTCCATACCAAGCTGGCCATTGGCACCGGTTACCAATATGTTCTTTTTGCTATTCAATCTATGGTTTCGAGAATTCAAAATTATTTTTACAATCGCGGAACAATGGCTGATCATTATCCTTTGCAGAGATCACTTGTTTTCCAGATGGAATTTTCCAATCAATATTTAAAGCCGGATCGTTGAATGAAATACCTGCTTCCGCCTCTTTATGGTAAAAAGTATCGCATTTGTATAATACCTCGGCAGTTTCACTGATCACTGAATAACCGTGTGCAAAACCTTGTGGCACCAGTAATTGCTTATAATTTTCTGCTGATAACTCAATTGAATATGATTGCCCAAATGTGGGAGAGCCTTTACGAATATCAACTACCACATCTAATATGGCTCCCGACAAAACACGAATGAATTTCGTTTGAGCATATGGAGACAGCTGGTAATGTAAACCGCGGATGACACCATAACTGGATTTCGCCTGGTTATCCTGCAAAAATTTTATGTTCATCCCTTCAGCAAGACAAACTTTCTCATTATAGCTCTCAAAAAAATATCCGCGGCTATCTTTGAAAACCACAGGCTCGAAGATCATCAGGTCAGGAATATCAGTTTTTATAAATGGCATTATTTATTGGAGGTTTTTATACTTTTTCGGTTGAATATAATTGTTTAAAATATTCAATAGTTTCCGTGAGCCCGTTTTCAAAATTCTTTGTTGGAGCATAACCCAGCAATTTTTTTGCGAGGGAAATATCTGCGAGGGAATTCCTGATATCACCAGGCCGGGGTTCCCGGAAAGTCGCTTCCCAATCACTATTTAAATGATCCTTACAAGCATTGTACAAATAATTTACAGAAAAATTCTCACCCACCGCAACATTATAAACTTTATTGCATGCTTCTTTATTTTCACTTAGCATCGCCTCTACATTTACCTGCACTGCATTATCCACAAACGTAAAATCCCGGGTTTGCTGCCCATCCCCATTAATATAAACGGGAGTTCTGTTGATGATGTTCTTTACAAACAATGGTATCACTGCTGCATAAGCTCCATCTGGATCCTGGCGTGGCCCAAAAATATTGAAGTAACGTAATCCTATCACATTGATGCCATATACGTCTGCAAATACCTGTGCGTATAGTTCATTCGTCCTTTTTGTTGCAGCATAAGGTGATAAACAATTCCCTGTTTTTTCTTCAACCTTCGGCAATGTTGGTTCATCACCATAAACAGATGACGATGATGCATAGACGAATTGTTTTACTTTATTATCCACTGCAGCCTTCAGGATATTTGCAAATCCTGCAATATTCACCTCGGTAAAATAAATGGGTTCTTTTATTGAGCGGGGAACGGAACCTAATGCAGCCTGGTGGCTAATATAATCTATTGCATTGCAAGCTTCGTTACAGGTTTGTTCACTTCTTATATCGCCTTCGATAAACTCGAATGCAGCATATTGTTGTAGTACTGATAAATTTGATTGAAAGCCATTTACCATGTTATCGAGCACACGCACTTTTTTTGCGCCATTCTTTAAAAGGTATTCCGCCAAATGGCTGCCAATAAATCCAGCACCCCCGGTAACCAGGAATGTATCGTTACTGATATCTTTTGAATGAAAAAGGTTACTCATATTCTAATTATTCCCGGAATTATAAACTCCAATATTTCCTGCTAGTGATCTTACTGCGATATGTGCCTTTAAGATCAGCAATGATCGCTGCTTTTTTTGTTATTGATGAAAAATAGCTGTCATCAAAATCATTATAATCCCGGTGAGGAACTGCAATGATCACAGCATCATATTCCGTTCCTGTTTTATCAACCAATCCAAAGCCATATTCATGTTCCAGTTCATCGCTGTTTGCCTGCGGATCGGTGACATCAACATTCAGAGAAAATGATTTTAATTCTTTAACTACATCTGCTACTTTGCTATTGCGAATGTCACTTACGTTCTCTTTGAAAGTAGTGCCCATCACTAAAACTTTAGCCTCTTTTATATTTCCATTATACTTTATGATATGCTGGAGGATCCTTTTAGCCACATAATTTGCCATTCCATCATTGATCGCCCTGCCGGCAAGAATTACCTGGCTATCATAACCCAGTTTCTTGGATTTGTAAGTAAGGTAATAAGGATCTACACCGATACAATGACCACCAACAAGCCCGGGTTGAAATTTTAGAAAATTCCATTTTGTGCCTGCTGCTTCCAACACTTCAAATGTATTTATGTTCATACGGTCGAATATGATCGACAATTCATTCATCAGTGCGATGTTAAGATCACGCTGTGTATTTTCTATGATCTTTGCAGCTTCTGCAACTTTAATTGAGGAAGCTTTATAAACACCGGCTTTTACAACGAGTTCATAAACTTTGGCAATTGTATCCAGACTTTCTTCACAACAACCACTCACTACTTTTACAATAGTACTGATCGTATGCAGTTTATCACCTGGATTTATTCTTTCAGGAGAATAGCCAATTTTATAATCTACAACCATTTTAAGGCCGGACAGTTTTTCAATGATCGGTACGCAATCTTCCTCTGTACAGCCGGGATACACAGTGCTTTCAAAAACAACATAATCTCCTTTTTTTATCACCTTCCCAATTGTCTCACTGGCTCTTTGAACGGGTACAAGATCAGGAACGTTTTGGTCATCGACAGGTGTAGGAACAGCCACTATGAAAAAATTTGCCTTTCTCAATACATCCAGGTCATTGGTAAATTCAATATCGCAGTTTTCGAATTGTGATGATTCCAATTCCTTACTCGGATCAATTCCACGCTTCATCAATGCGACGCGGTCTGCATTAATATCAAATCCTATCACCTTTATCTTTTTGGCAAATTCCAGAGCGATCGGTAATCCAACATATCCTAACCCGATTATCGCCAACGATTTTTTCTTATCTAAAAGGTCCTGGTACATCATTTATTAATTATTAGATTGGTTGCATCATTTCTTACGCTCAAATTCTTTAGGCAATTTATTTAATTCTTCTTTTGGAAGATTTTTGAAATATTCGTAGGTGATCTTTAATCCTTCTGCACGATTGGTTTTGGGTTCCCAGCCAAGTAATTCCTTTGCTTTTGAAATATCAGGCTGGCGCTGTTTGGGATCATCAACCGGCAAAGGCTTATAAACGATCTTTTGCTTTGTCCCTGTAAGCTTAATGATCTCTTCGGCAAAATCTTTCAGCGATATCTCGTCGGGATTTCCAACATTTACCGGTAAGGCGTAATCGCTCATTAACAAGCGGTAAATTCCTTCCACCAGGTCATCTACATAACAGAAGCTTCTTGTCTGGCTTCCATCACCAAAAACGGTTAGATCTTCGCCACGCAAAGCCTGGCCGATGAATGCGGGTAAAGCCCTGCCGTCATTGAGTCTCATTCGTGGGCCAAACGTATTAAATATGCGAATGATCCTCGTTTCTACATTATGAAAAGTATGATACGCCATTGTAATGGCTTCCTGGAAACGCTTGGCCTCATCATACACGCCTCGTGGCCCAACAGGATTTACATTTCCCCAATAATTCTCATCCTGTGGGTGAACCAATGGATCTCCATATACCTCACTGGTGCTGGCAACAAGGATCCTGGCATTTTTAGAAAGTGCTAATCCCAAACAATTGTGGGTGCCCAAGGAACTGACCTTTAAAGTCTGGATCGGAATTTTCAGGTAATCAATAGGGCTGGCCGGAGATGCAAAATGAAGGATATAATCCAGTTTTCCCGTAACATGAATGAATTTAGAAACATCATGGTGATAGAATTCAAAATTCTCATGCTTGAAAAGATGCTCGATATTTTTCAGATCCCCAGTGATCAGGTTATCCATTGCCAGTACATGAAAGCCTTCATTGATAAAACGGTCACACAAATGTGACCCTAAAAAGCCTGCAGCACCGGTGATCAATATTCTTTTTTCAGCCACTTTATAAGTTTGAATTTTGAAGTTCGATATTCAAGGTTTGAAAACAACTTTGAACAATGAACTGTGAACTATTCGGGACTATGATTTGAATTATAAACGATCTTTCTTCCTACACTTTCATAATGAAATCCCATTGAACTCATGTGGGCAAGGTCAAATAAGTTTCGTCCATCAAAAATAGCTTTTGCCTTCAGCATCGAACCAATTTTATCAAAATCAGGGGTTCTGAACTCATTCCATTCCGTAGCTATAATGAGTGCATCAGCATTTTCCAAAGCCGCATATTGATTTTCTGAATAAGTAATTTTATCACCAAGAAATGACCTTACATTTTTCATTGCTTCGGGATCAAATGCAGTAACTGTAGCTCCTGCAGCCACCAGCGCATCGATCATATACAATGCCGGCGCTTCCCTGATATCGTCGGTATTTGGCTTAAACGCCAGTCCCCACATGGCAAAGTGTTTGCCAGTAAGATCGCCATTAAAATATTTTTCAACCTTCGGCAACAGGTGAAGCTTTTGCTTATCATTTACTTTCATCACTGCATCCAGGATCATAAAATCATAATCAATCTCTGAAGATGATCTTGCAAGTGCCTGCACATCCTTGGGGAAACAACTCCCTCCATATCCAATACCAGGAAAAAGAAATCTTTTGCCGATACGATCATCACTTCCTATCCCTCTTCTTACAAAATCAACATCAGCTCCAACCCTTTCGCATAATTGCGCTATCTCATTCATGAAGCTGATCTTTACTGCAAGGAAAGAATTGGCAGCATATTTTGTAAGCTCGGCAGATTTTTCATCCATGAAGATAATCGGGTTGCCCTGCCTTACAAAAGGCGCATAGAGGTCGTTCATCATTTTGATCGCTTTTTGAGAAGTAGTTCCGATAACAACCCTGTCTGGCTTCATAAAATCATCTACGGCTACGCCTTCCCGTAAAAACTCAGGATTTGAAACAACATCAAAGGAATCAGCTATGTTTTGTCCGGCAGATCCTGCACTTTTCAAAATAGCTTCCCTTACTTTTTCCGCTGTGCCTACAGGAACAGTGCTCTTATCAATGATCACCTTATAATCTCCCGGCTTTATCAAACGACCAAGGTCTGCAGCCACTCCAAGGATATAACTAAGGTCTGCGCTCCCATCTTCACCGGGAGGAGTTGGCAATGCAAGAAAAATGATCCTGGCATCCTTTATTGCATCAGCGATCGATGAAGTAAAATATAACCTTCCTTCCTTTTGATTTCGTAAAAATATTTTTTCCAAACCGGGTTCATAGATCGTGATCTCACCGGACGAAAGCTTTTGTACCTTCTCAAGATCTATATCGACGCACATAACAGTATTTCCTGTTTCAGCAAAACATGTTCCCGTTACCAAGCCCACATACCCGGTTCCAATCACAGCAAGTTTCATATATAATTAGTTAGTTTTTTAAAATTATTTGCCTAAAAATTCCAGCAGCTTTGAAACCACAAACGCTTGCTGTTCTTCATCAAGCTCTGTGTGGATAGGCAATGAGATCACTCTTTCGGTCAGCCAGTCAGTGCCAGGCAAAACAAAATCACTTCCCCCAAACGCATCAAACATTTTTTGTCGATGAGCCGGAACGGGATAGTATATCATGCAGGGAACACCATTTGATTCGAGGAATTTGTGTAAGCCATCCCGGTCTGTATCATGCAAGATCAATGTATATTGATGAAAAACGTGCTTGTTATTCTTATCCCGGTAAGGTGTTTCCAATTTTTCATTCCCGGCAAAAGCTTTGTCATAATAATCAGCCGCTTTTTGCCTCGCGGCAATGTATTCATCCAAATGCTTAAGTTTTATGCTTAAGATCGCGGCCTGCATGGTATCAAGCCGGGAATTACATCCGACAACATCGTGGTAATATTTTTTACTTTGTCCATGCGATGCGATCATTTTTAACTGAACAGCCAGGGCATCGTCATCTGTAAATATCGCCCCGCCATCACCAAATGCGCCAAGGTTTTTGGAAGGATAAAAAGAGGTGCAACCAATGTGACCGATACTGCCGGTCTTTTTAGTTGTGCCGTTTGAAAAAGTGTAGTCGTTACCAATGGCTTGTGCATTATCTTCTATAACGAACAAATTATGCTTTTCAGCTATCTGCATGATGGCTTCCATGTTGGCTGCGTGGCCGTATAAATGGACAGGGATGATGGCTTTAGTTTTCTCAGTAATTGCTTTTTCAATAACGGCAGGATCTATACAAAACGTTTTCTTATCGACCTCAACAAAAACCGGCTTTATATTTAGCAAGGCCGCTACTTCAACTGTAGCTATGTAGGTGAATGAAGGAGTGATGACCTCATCCCCGGGTTTTAATCCAAGTGCCATCATAGCGATCTGCAAGGCATCTGTTCCGTTTGCACAAGGAATAACGTGCTTGCTGCCGTTGTATTTAGCAAGCTGAACCGCAAATTCGGTCACAACGCTGCCCCCGATGAACTGAGAACTTTCCATTACCCCAACCACAGCTGCATCTATTTCTGGTTTTATTTTGTGATACTGTGATTTGGTATCAACCATTTGTAAAGGCCTCATGTTCTATGTTTTAAACGGCGCAAATATAAGATTTAATACCAATTACCTTCTCAAACGCAACCACAAGAGCCACTATTATAAGTGATCTGATACCATTTATACCAGGGACAAGGCTTAATAATGCAATAACGTTCAGGGGTAATGAATTGTTTCATAAGCCAATCCTGTATTTTTGGTTATAAATCACATCGCTTGAGCATTATTCTTTACGATCTTTTCCTGCTGCTGTATAATTTTGGAATAAGACTGGTTTCTCCCTGGAACCGTAAAGCAAGACTTTGGATAAGAGGCAGGCAGCGTTTTCCATCAGGAACATTTAGAGAAAAAACCATTTGGATGCATTGTGCCAGCCTGGGAGAGTTTGAACAAGGCAGGCCCCTTTTAGAAGATATTAAAAAAAAATACCCCTCATATAAAATTGTACTAAGTTTTTTTTCCCCAAGCGGATATGAGATCCGAAAAAATTATCCCGGGGCCGACCTTGTATTTTATCTGCCAATGGATAATAAGACCAATGCCAGGAAACTTATAGATACATTAAACCCTTCCCTTGTATTATGGGTAAAATATGAATTCTGGTATTACTATCTCACTGAATTAAAGCAAAGGAAAATTCCTGTTCTTTTAGTATCCGGGATCTTTAGAAGCACGCAACCTTTCTTTAAATGGTATGGCCGCATCTGGAAAGATATGTTGGAATGCTTCAGTTATTTATTCATTCAAAATCATGAATCAATAAAGCTCTTATCATCCATCGGTAAAAAAGATCATGTTGAGATTGCCGGTGATACACGATTCGACAGGGTTATCACAATCGCAGAGAAAAAAGAACCGGTTGCATATATTGAGGGATTCATAAATGGACATCCTGTACTCATTGCCGGTAGTACATGGGAAGAAGACCAGATCGAGCTTTTTCATTTTGTAAAAACAAGACCGGATATTAAATTCATAATTGCGCCACACGAAGTGTCAGATAAAAACCTTTATGATGTAAAAAAAGAATTCGCGGGATCCATCTTTTATTCATCATTATCTGAAGCATATATGGCTGAAGCGGCACATGTTCTGATCATTAATAATGTAGGCATGCTTGCAAAATTATACCAGTATGCAACGGTTAGTTTTGTTGGAGGAGGATTTGGAGATGATGGAGTTCATAATGTTTTAGAAGCTGCTGTTTTTGGAAGGCCGGTTGTGTTCGGACCTGTTTATGAAAAGTATGAAGAAGCCAGTGGGTTGGTTGAATCAGGAGGAGGACATAGTGTCAGAAATCTTTTGGAGCTTGAGGCACTATTGAATAAACTTTTTGATGAGAATCGATCACCAAGTGAAAGTGGGGCCGCTGCCAAAGCCTTTGTTTACGGACATCGTGGAGCTACAAAAAAGATCCTTGATCATATCGAAAGGAACCGTCTCCTGATCAATTGATCGAATTGTTTTACTACCGGGTTAGTATCATTCCAGCCTAATTTTAATTTAAGCTCACGCTTGATCCAGAACTCTGCCTCTGCATAAATTCCAAAACTATTGATCGTTTTTATACTGCGTTCATACATTACTTCATCTCCCCGGAAAAGCTCTTTGATAAAAAGAAAACGGTCGTTCAATCCTATTGCCTTTTTCAGATCCTTAACAGGTATTTCCTGCAGCGCATCGCTCAATTCTGTTTTTGATTGATTTAATATATCATTCAATGAAGTTTGCCTGTTACCGATAGATTCATGCAATTCTTTTTGTTTTTCCTTTTGAGGTTGCTGGTGAGTTAATGTCGGTATATCTTCAACCGGATCAAATGTCATCTGTGGCTTGTTCTGTGATACTATCTGGTCTCGTGTTTTTGCATTGCGCTTTATCTCATCTAATTCGGCTTCTACTTCAGCTTCGTCAACCTCTAACATCACAACCGTCCTTTCTTCAGGCTTAGCTTCCACTTTTTCCTCCGTGTCAACAGGTAAATTCATTTGATAATTGGCAGGCATCTGTATGAACGCAGCGTGTGAAGTGAAAGTTGTTTCAGTGGTGGATTGAATATGCAATAGTTCAGACTGTATCATTTGAACCGTTAATAATAGCTGGTCCACCGATGCTTTTTGCGAAAGCTGTTCGTCCAGCTTCTGGCAGAGTGTCACCACCCGATCCATACATTTTTTTTTAGTGAAGTATTATTGACCACAGTTAAATTTGTTTTGCACAATCATTTTAAACCATAATCTTTGCGAGAACCGGCTTAAAGTTACAAACTCAATCTTAAAATTATATATAATGTTTATAGAACCGAATTTCCGGGGTGAACGGAGGGGATGGATAGAAGTGATCTGTGGAAGCATGTTCAGCGGAAAAACAGAAGAGCTTATCAGGAGATTGAAACGGGTTAAGATCGCAAATCTAAAAGTTGAGATCTTTAAACCGGCTATTGATGTACGTTATGATGAAATAAAGATCGTAAGCCACGATACAAATGCTATCCATTCCACCCCGGTGGATAGCTCACAAAGTATTTTATTATTAGCCGAAGATGTGGATGTTGTGGGAATTGATGAGGCCCAGTTCTTTGACGCGGAAATAGCAAATGTTTGCGAGCAACTCGCCTTGCGGGGCATCCGGGTCATTGTTGCGGGTTTAGATATGGATTACCAGGGAAGTCCATTTGGACAAATGCCGAATCTATTGGCCAAAGCAGATTATATAACAAAACTTCATGCGATCTGTATGAAATGTGGCAACATTGCCAATATCAGTTACAGAAAAATTGCAGGCGGCGGGCAGGTATTACTCGGAGAGAAGGATATTTATGAGCCCCGGTGCAGGCATTGTGCACAGCTAAAAGACTAAGAGGCCTTCTTTCCTAAAAAACCGTAAAAAAAAGCCACCCTTATGAGAAAAGGTGGCTCTTATGTTTAGACAACTATATTATTGTTTTATAAACTTCGAAACAATTGGTGAACCGCCATTGTTCGAACGGATCATATAAACTCCTTTGGTAAGCTTTGACACATCTAACATTTGTGGATTGTTTACCATCTGTTGCTCCATTACGACCGTTCCTTTAGAATCTACGACCTGCAAAATGTTATCCTTGCTCGTTGAACCCAGCACACTGATACTTAAAACATTTGTAACAGGATTTGGATAGATCCTAACGATCAAGTCATCACTGCCATTTTTTGTTGCAGTTCCCAGTTGCGTCTTTAAAGTATAACACACGCTTGCACTATTTGCACCATTATATCCGTAAACCTGCGCATAATAAGTACCAGTTGCTGCAGTATAATTGATCGTTTCACTCGTTGTGCTTCCATTCTGAGAAATGCCAACCTGTGTTCCGGCACTGTTTAATAATTTCAGATCATAATCTCCAGGTAAAGTTCCCAATGTAACCGTGATAGTTCCTGCTGTGGTGATAACGAATTTATAAATATCAATGTCTCCGCTCGGACTAATAAGTCCTGTAATATTTGTATTGAATGGAATGGTGGCAGCACCGGCAGTTGTTCCATTGGTTGAAACATCATAAGTGCTTTGGCAACCTGTAACCGTTGTTGATGTTGCCTTGATAGTATAGCACGTTGCGCTGTTAGCTCCATTATACCCAATTACTTTTACAAAATATGTACCAGCCGCCTGGTTAGATAATGATGTGGTTTCTGTTGCGGTTGAACCGGTACCGGATCCAACCTGTGTGCCTGCGCTGTTATAAATATATAGATCATAGTCTACGCCCGATGGACCAGCAAGATTGTAAACCATAGTGCTGGTTGAAGTTGTAGTGATCTTAAAGTAATCGATGTCAGTTGCGGAATTGATAGCTGCGGAATTGATAACGCCTGAAGTAATAGATGCTGCAGCCGCTGTTGTTTCATTTGGTTCAAAGGCAGTTGCACATGTTGATGCAGTTGCTGTAGTGAACTGAGCTGCTGAATAGCCACTTGCATCGCTTGAACAATTTGTGCGCACTCTCCAGTCATAAACCGTTGAAGCAGACAATCCACTCAATCCTGTTGAGGTTGATGCTGTTGCAGTTGATGCATTTGTCCATGTTGAGGTTGATGTCAACTTATAATCCACGTCATAACTGACAGCCCCGCTTACTGCTGTCCAACTGACGGTTGCAGAAGATGTTGTAATAGAACCAGCAGCTAAACCTGAAGGAGCATTACAAACGAATACTGCACTTGTTGTAAATTGGCTGGCTGAATAACCACTTGATCCAAATGAACAATTAGTTCTCACTCTCCAATCGTATACAGTCGAGGCAGATAATCCGCCAATTGCCACTGAAGTGGATGTTGTAGCAGTTGCAGCATTGGTCCAGGTTCCAGAACTGGTTAATTTATAATCAACATCATAGCTAACAGCACCGCTTACTGCTGACCAGCTAACGGTTGCGCCTGACGTAGTTATTCCTGTTGATGAAAGGCCGGTTGGTGCATTACAAACAGGAACAGATGCAGTAGTGAACTGGCCGGTCGCATACGCACTTGAAGCACTTGCACAATTCGTTCTGACCCTCCAGTCATAGACTGTGGAGACAGACAAACCACCTATTGTAACAGATGTAGATGCAGTTGCAGTTGCAGCATTCGTCCATGTTGAAGTACTGGTTAGTTTATAGTCTACATCATAACTAGCGGCACCGCTTACTGCAGTCCAGCTTACAGTTGCACCAGAAGTAGTTATGGCTGATGAAGATAACCCTGATGGTGTACCGCAGGATGATCCGGATGTTATGGTAAAGTTTGTATTGCAGATATCAAAAAAGATATTTCCAACAGCTTCAACTTTTATTCTAGCAGTTGTTGTTGGTGTATTGGGAATTACCAATGCTTCTGTACCGTCATTTGCGGTG
>JBDSDG010000205.1:0-4357 GCA_039920685.1 Ferruginibacter sp. | reverse complement strand
CACCTGCAGTAGCTGTAAGAACGATAGGTGTTACAAATGATCCGTTAGCAGTTGTTCCCAAAGTAACAGCTGCAGTTGTTGGTCCGCCACAACCGATGGTAGTTGCAGTGGTTGCATTAAAGCTGAAGCCTGAAACCAATGCAGTGATGGTAAAGTTTGTATTGGAAATATCAAAGAAGATATTACCAATTGACTGAACTTTTATCCTTGCTGTTGTTGTGGCCGTATTAGGAATTGTAACTGTTTCTGAACCATCATTTGGAGTACTTGCTATAAGTGTGGTAGGAAAAGTAAATCCGCCATCAGTTGATAGAAGAATACTAACATTTGCACAACTGACCGGGGCTAGGTCACTACCATTTACAGTCCAGGTAACTGTTTGGGTGGAATTACCAGCCCAGGAAACCGGTGTATTAGGTATCGATACGCCAAATGGACCGGCTGTTGCATTAACTGTAACGCTCATATCTGTGAATGCGGTCTGGCCGATCTTTACAGTTGGAACATAGGGAGAATTATCTCTTACTGTCAACCGGAAATTCAACACCCTTGCAACAGAGCTCAATGCCTCAATATTTGCAATAGCATCTCCACCAGGCAATGGACCTGTAATGAAGTTACCTGCAAGTATTGTAGCAAGGATAGGGCATGTCCTGGTTGGATTAGTTGTTGGGCTGAATGACAACCAGTTTGGACCAGTTAGTTTGGTCGGACTTGCAACACTGTTATTTCCGGAGGTTGTTGCATTATCATTCTGCTCCCAGCAATAGGTAAGTACATCTGTTGCATTGGCATCAGTTCCCGAACCGGTAAGTGCAAACGGTGTGCTTTTTGGAATGATATAGTTAGCAACCGGAGCAACAACAGGTGTCGCATTGGCTGCTGAAATATTTGTTGTTATCGGGCAGGTCTTTGCTGCAAGGTTGACTTGTATTTGCTGTATTGACGTTTCATGAAAAATATCAATAGAGTGTGGTGCAACATCCTGGTTAGTGATCCCCGCATACCCCATGATGGTGATCCCGGATCCTACTTCCTTGTTTTGTCCAGTGCCTTCAAGGTTCATAGAAAAAGTATGGTTAGCACCTAACTGGTGTCCCACCTCATGTACAACATAATCTATATCAAAGTTATCACCTTCCGGAATTGCATCGGCCGGTGAAGTAATACCACTTCCTTTCTGGCCGTTCACACAAACACAACCGATACAGCCTGCATTTCCTCCACCGCCGGAAGCTCCGAACATATGGCCGAGATCATAATTGGCTTCACCGATAACGCTTGTTAATGTCGCTTGAAGTTGCCCATTCCAATTTGGCAAAGTAGTGTATGGATCTGTTCCAGGGGTATAATAAATTACATCTGTTGTATTTGCGATCAGGTTAAGGTGTAATGCAAGGTCAGTTTCATAAACCCCGTTACAACGGGTAAGTGTTGCATTGAAAGCAGCCAGCACGAGGGCTACTTGTGCAGCACTCGTTGCACCAAAGTAATTAGAATATTCTCCATTACATGACTGGGCTAAACGGATGGTTTTCATTTCACCCGTATTGCTTGTCGGCCTGCTTGTATTTTGAATTTGATTGTTCAGGCTTGACATCATTTCACTGTCCAGTGTTGAACATGTCCAGCCTAATTGGCCTTTTGCCCTCTGAGACCTAAACACTGCATAAATTGTATGATCCTGGGAATAAGCTTCTATGAATTCGTTTTGTTTCTCAGTTCTGAAAACCATTGTTTGAATTCCACGCGGTGAAATACTCAGCTTCAATCTTGCGGATCTATCGGTAATACCTTTTCCGGAATATGCCCTTATCTCCGGAAATTGAACTTGCAATGCGTTCTCAAAATTCGAAGCTTCAAAAACTTCGAATTGTTCAATATTTCCGTCTGTATTTGGCAATGAAATAACCGTTGATTGCCCGGGTTGGTTTATGATGGAGAACAACTGTTGCCTTAATGGAGCAATAGAAAGGTCAAATATTTTAAACTCTTTTGGAAAGGAATGCCTTGCAACAGCTTTATCTGTAACTATTGTTCCGCTTGTCCCATTATGTAACGACCAGTATTTGCCAGATTGGGAAAACCCTAAGGCTGTAAAAATTGCGAATAATACTGTTAATAGTAAATTTTTTTTCATGCAATTATATTTTGATGGATTTAAATAAGGTTGTAAATATAATATTATAATTTAAAAAAAAATCAAGGTCAAAACATTAAATTCTCTGCTATATCAATAAACCAGTATTGCTGTTGTAAACAACGGTTTCAACTGAATCCATTTTGTTTTTTTTGGCTACGCTTTACTGATCTGTTTACTTGTGCTAACATGCTGACGTTCGCCAACTTCTGTAAAAAATTGCCAGGTTGAAATACATTTTTATCGGCAACCGTCAACTTATAAAAAACATTCACCATTCATCATAAAAACAGGTTTTACCTTCAGCCATTGCCTACTTTAAGTTCTTAAATTGATTTTATGAAAGCAAATTGCCTTTTTTTACCATTGATATTAATAAGCGCCTTTTCAATGGGTCAGTTCAAAAATGATAATGTGTTATATAAAACTATATATCCGCAGGATCTCTGTAAGGAATTACAGCAAAGCAAAGGATATTTAATACTGGATGTTCGGTCGAAAGGTGAATTCGCTGACACCTCATCTTTTCCTGTTTATAATCTTGGCCATTTAGAGAATGCCATGAATATAGATGTAAGCGAACTGCCAAAACGGCTATCAGAGATCAGCGATTATAAAGACAAACGCATCTATGTTTATTGCTCACATAGCCAGCGAAGCAGGAGATCCAGTAAAATGCTTGCAGACAGCGGCTTTACAAATGTCATAAATGTGAACGGTGGATTTTCCGCTATCCGTCGTCTTGCGGAAGATAATTGCATTAAGAACTTAATAAAAACAACTGTTGGCTATAATATTTTATCAGTGGCACAACTGTGCACGAAATTAAATGAAACGGCGAAACCGTTCTTATTGGACGTTCGATCAGATTCAGCATTTAAACATATCGACCTTCGTGCAAACGTGAATGCGATGGGGAACTTTAAGAACGCAATTAATATTCCATTGGCGGATCTTATAAAGAGGTTAACTGAGATCCCACAAAATAAAGAGATCATTATCATTGATGTTTCCGGCGACCAGGCAGCCGAGGCTGCAAACCTACTTTATAATAATAATTTCAGGAATATTTCTATTTTACTTGAAGGAGTAGAGCGTATGTTCCATTCTGACAGTAAAGACCTGGCATGTATCAACGATAAATATCTTTCACCTGTAAAATATAAGATCATTAGTTCTGTTGATCTTAAGCGGTTAAAGGAAACATCACCGGATTTCCTGCCATTGGATATCCGTTCCTCAGAGGAATTCAATAATAAACACAAAGACACTTACCGCAACATTGGCCACCTGGTAAATGCGATAAATGTGCCACTGGCAAAGCTTTTAGCAGGAACGGCAGAAATTGTGCAGTATAAAAATAAACCGGTTTTGATCTATGCTTTCACGGGTGGCAAAGATCCACATGAAGCGGCCCAAATGTTGATGAACCGGGGATTTACAAATGTGATGGTTTTGTCAGGGGGCCTATTTAATGTGAGGTGGACGTCAGGAAATGTTTATGGATATACTTCGCTAATGAATTTTGTAGAGGACGTACCAGCAGAAAATCTATGATCCTGATGATCAGATCGATTTGAATTCCTCTTCGATGAGTTCATTAAATATTCCTTCTGTAGATATAACCCAAGGGGGAAGCCCGGGTGTAATGATCTTCCATTGATCTCCGGCTTTTTCCATATTAAATATGATGCGATTGCCACGCTCATCTATTACATCAACTGTGAATAGGCCTTCCTGGCGGCCATTTGATTTACGAAAATTGAATTCTTTCAATCTTCCGTCAACCTTTATCAATTTTGTAAACTGTATGTTCTTAATAAATTTCAATTCCATTATGTTGATTTCAACAAACCTAGAACAATAATCATACAACAATTGTCAAAACATTCATAATGACATGAAACAGTTCGAATTTATTTTTTTTTAAAGTGAAAGGAGATGTAAGTTGCAAGCTGCAGGCTTCAGGCTTATAGCTTTTAGCTGTTAGATTGTTTGTAAAGACTATATCTCTATTCGAACCTCAAACCTCAAACCCTAAACCCTAAACCCTAAACCTCAAACTTCAAACTTCAACCCTCAAACCTCTTTTTCCAAATTGATTATTACCTTTGCGCCATGACAACAGAACAACTTAAATCTATGAGGGACCGCGTATTGGTCTTGGGGAGGTTTCTTTGACGTCGCTAACAGGGAAGCTAAAATTGCCAATGATAA
>JBDSDG010000204.1:0-8427 GCA_039920685.1 Ferruginibacter sp. | reverse complement strand
TATGTTGAAATAGCAGATGCCGATACACTTGAATTACAAACGGAATGGGATGGGAAAAAAAATATAGTGGCTTTAATTGCGGCATATATAAATGATGTGAGATTAATTGATAACATGCTTTTAAATTAAATTTATAAATGGCTTCCGGTTCGTTTAAAAACCGGTTGTACCTTACATGCAATTATGCGTAAACGTTTCCTGTCGATACTTCAATACGTGATTTTTTTGGGTGGTGGAATATTTCTTGTGTGGTGGCAGCTGAGGTCGCTGACTGCAAAAGAGGAAGCCGCTTTTTTGAACGCCTTTGATAAAGCCAATTACTGGCTTATCGTGCCTGTTACAATATTGATATTACTTAGTCATCTAAGCAGGGCAATGCGTTGGAAATTATTAATGGAGCCTCTCGGGTATGATCCTGCTACCAAAAACGTTTTTGCCGTAACACTGGTAGGTTACTTTGCCAATGCCGCCTTTCCCAGGCTCGGCGAAATATTGAAATGCACTTTCCTCGCTCGTTATGAACATTTAAAAGTAGAGAAGCTAGTCGGTACCATCATCGTTGAAAAAGCATTTGATATAATCTGTTATATAATTTTTATTGGGATTACCATTATAATACAAATAGACAGGGTGGGCAGTTATTTACAAAACAAGTTAACAGATATTGCGATATTACCTGGTTTTCCTTTATGGGGCACAGTATTAATTGCGCTGTCTGTCATCTTCATTTTTTATCTTTTTTTAAAGCTTCTTTTCAGACAATTTCCGGGTAATAAAATAGTTCTGAAAATAAAGGATTTTTTGAAAGGTATCTTTGAAGGTTTTAAATCCATCAGGCATCTAAACCATCGGCGCTCCTTTATTATTCATACCATATTTATCTGGGGTGCATATCTATCCCAAATATATATTGCATTTTATGCTATGAGTGGCACAGAACACCTGGGTATCAAAGCAGCATTTTCAGTTTTAACGCTTGCAACCTTGTCGATGATCTTGACTCCGGGTGGCATTGGTACCTTTCCACTCTTCATTGCCGAAACGCTCATTATGTATGATATTGCCAAAGAGCTCGGGGTGGCTTTTGGCTGGTTAATGTGGGGCATATCAACAGGGATCATTATTATTGCGGGCCTTATTGCACTTCTATTATTGCCGTATATAAATAAAAAGAAAAAAAATGAGATCAGTTCAGTCGATACCGTCTAAGGTGATAAATTCTCACGAGTTGCAGCAGCACCTGGAAAGATGGAGGCTGAAGA
Organism: Ferruginibacter sp.; assembly: GCA_039920685.1. Classification (GTDB taxonomy): domain Bacteria; phylum Bacteroidota; class Bacteroidia; order Chitinophagales; family Chitinophagaceae; genus Ferruginibacter. The sequence goes on along the minus strand of JBDSDG010000204.1, from coordinate 7,165 downwards.
ACCAGACCGTAGTTTTTACCAATGGTGTTTTTGATATTCTGCATGAAGGTCACATTGCATCCTTATCGCAGGCTGCCAGTTATGGAAATGTTCTGGTTGTTGGTATTAACAGCGATGCCTCTGTTAAAAGACTTAAGGGAGAATCCAGGCCGGTGAACATCGAATCTGCAAGAGCGTTGATCCTCTCTGCATTAATTATGACAGATGCCATCATTGTATTTGAAGAAGATACTCCATTGGAACTCATAAAAGCCATCATGCCTGATGTATTGGTAAAAGGCGGTGACTACACGATCGAACAGGTAGCAGGCGCAGCTGAAGTAATTGCAAACGGTGGCAAGGTGATCCTTGCTGATATGGTTGAAGGGGTATCAACAACTTCCATCATTCAAAAAATGAAAACGCTGTAATCACCTTGAAATTCATCATTATTTAATATTGCCCGCTCAAGTTTTGGTGTTATATATCTGTATTTTTATCTCCATAAATATTTGTTTTGCATAAGAGAAAAACGATCATCCGCGATATTAGCTGGCTTGCATTTAACAGCAGGGTTTTACAGGAAGCAGCAGATGAAACAGTTCCTTTAAAAGAGCGCATTAAATTCCTGGCAATTTTTTCAAACAACCTCGATGAATTTTTCAGGGTAAGGGTGGCAGCACTTAAAAGGATGCTGGCACTTGGGAATAAAGCAAAGATGCACCTTGAAGTTGATCCGCAAAATATTTTAGATGAGATCCAGAATAAAGTGATCATCCAGCAAACAGAATTTGAAAGAGTTTGGAATGAGATCTCCAGGGAATTGAAAAAGCAAAAGATCTTTCTTGTTGATGATAAAAAACTGGCCGGTGCTCAGCAAAGATTCGTGTTAGAATATTTCAATGAAGAGGTCAGGAGTTATATAGTGCCACTTATGATAGAGAGCATCCAGGGATTCCCTGTGCTGAATGATAAATCCATTTACCTCGCATGCCGCCTTTCAAAAACCGACCATACAAAACTTCAGAAATTTGCGTTGGTTTCTGTTCCTACCAGGAGATTGCCGCGGTTTTTAATATTGCCTTCTAAAGCGAACGAACATCACCTGATCCTGCTGGAGGACATTGTACGCTTCTGCCTGCCAAATATTTTTTCATTTTTTGGATATGACCAGTTCTCTGCGCACACGATCAAGTTAACCAGGGATGCAGAGATCGATATCGACAATGACCTTTCTACCTCCCTGATCCAAAAGATCGAAAAGGGATTAAAGAATCGCAAGAAAGGGAAACCTGTCAGGTTTGTTTATGACAAGGATATTGATCCATCTCTCCTCACCTATCTGATCAAGCGGCTTGGACTTTCTCAAAAAGACAATATCATTCCCGGGGCACGTATTCATAATTTTAAGGATTTTATGAACTTTCCTGATGCAGTATTTGAACAAAAGAGCCTCAGGAAAAAGCCATTCACACATCCGATGTTGAAACAGGCAAATAGTGTTACCAACGTGGTGCTCGAAAAAGATGTGATGCTGCATTTTCCATATCATTCGTTCGATAGCGTGATCGACCTATTAAGAGAAGCGGCAATAGATCCTGATGTGGTCAGCATTAAAGTTACATCGTACAGGCTTGCACAAAGGTCAAAGGTAGTAAATGCCCTAACCAATGCCGTTAGGAACGGAAAACATGTAACCGTAATGCTTGAACTAAAAGCACGTTTTGATGAAGAGGCAAACCTGGAATGGAAAGTGGAGCTTGAGGAAGCCGGTGTAAAAGTTCTTATAGGTGTTGCTGAGTTAAAAGTTCATGCAAAGCTCTGCCTAATTAAGAAGAGAGTAAACAATGTGACAACCCATTATGGCTTTGTAAGCACCGGGAACCTTAATGAAAAGACGTCTACCGTTTACAGCGACCATTGCCTGCTTACCTCCGACAGGAATATCATGGCTGATGTTAACCGCATTTTTACATATCTCGAAAATCCAAAAACAAGGGAATCATTTTTAAAGGCCTGCAGAACCCTTATCGTAAGCCCGGTAAACATGAGAAGAGCGATAACTTTCCTGATTAATAAAGAAATAAAGGCCGCAAAAAGTAAAAAGCATGCTGCAATAACATTAAAATTAAACTCACTCAGTGATGCAACACTCATTGATAAGCTTCACGAAGCCGCCAAAGCAGGAGTGGAAATAAAAATGATAGTAAGAGGGATCTTCTGCATGTATACAGAAAATAAAAAATTTAAAATTCCTGTACAGGCAATTAGTATCATTGATGAATATCTTGAGCATGCAAGGGTTATGGTATTTTACAATGGAGGCAGTGAAAAGGTTTATATTTCTTCTGCGGATTGGATGGTGCGGAATATCGATCACCGGCTCGAAGCTGCCTGCCCTATCCTGGAAGAAGGGATGCAAAAAGAGATAAAGGACCTTTTAAACATCCAGCTTCATGATAATATTAAAGCACGGATATTGGATAATGGGCTGAATAACCAGTATGTGAATCCACGCAATACCAAAAAGATAAGGTCGCAGGTGGAGATCTATAATTACCTTTACAAAATAGATAAACAAAAGGCACAGTTGGCACCACTGATCAATGAAGACGCTGACTGATGGCACATTTCTGTTAAAAATACGTAGTAAATATTTTGCTTTTGAAACTCGCCGCAATTGATATTGGTAGTAACGCAGCCAGGCTTTTAATAACCGAAGTGATCCAGCTAAACGGAAGTAAACCTGTCTTTACAAAAATGAACCTGTTCAGGGTTCCATTGCGATTGGGATTTGATGTATTCGAGAACAATGTTATTTCTCCTCAAAAAGCGGATATGCTTGTACAAACAATGAAAGCATATCAGCACCTGATGAATGCTTATAAAGTTGATGCCGTTAAAGCTTGTGCAACCAGTGCCATGAGAGATGCCGCAAATGCTTCAGCGATCCTCACGGATGTAAAGCAACAAACCGGCATCGATATAGAAGTGATCACCGGGGAAATGGAAGCGAACCTGGTGTATGAAAATCATGTGGCAGAGAATATGGATAAGGACCACAGTTATATGTATATCGATGTGGGCGGGGGAAGTACGGAATTATCATTCTTCAGCAATGGCATTTCAGTTTTTAAAAAATCATATAATATTGGAACCATAAGGTTATTGAAGAATAAAGTTTCTGAGGCTGATTGGGACCAGATGAAAGATGAGATCAAAGCGGTAACCAAAGGTCACCAGGAAGTAGTTGCTATTGGTAGTGGTGGAAATATAAACAAAGTGTTTTCGCTGAGTAAGAAAAAAGACGGCAAGCCATTGCCGCTCGAACAATTAAGGGATTATTACCGCGAACTCGAAGCCACGCCGCTACAGGAAAGAATTTCAAAATATGGTTTAAGGGAAGACAGGGCTGATGTTATTGTTCCTGCACTTCTTATCTATATAAATGCGATGAAATGGGCAGGAGCACAGGATATCCATATTCCAAAGATCGGGTTGGCTGATGGTTTGATTCAGCATTTGTGGGAAGATATGAAGGTGAAGGAAGCTGCTGGCTTAAAGCTGTAAGCTACAAGCTTCAAGCCTTATTCTGTGGTAATAATAAAATTCAAACTTTTATAAACAAGCATATAGCTTGTAGCTAACAGCTAACAGCTTTTTTCCCCGCTTATGGCTTGCAGCTTATAGCTAAAAGCTTACCTTACATTTCCAAATGCGAATGCTCCAGGACTTGTTTTATTCTAACGCAGAGCCATCTCCCCCCTTCGCTATTAATTAACCAATAATATTTTATTATGTCAGTTAATAAAGAGGTCAAAAAGATCACGACCAATACTTTGCAAAAAATGAAGGCCGGTGGCGAAAAGATCTCCATGATCACGGCATATGATTTTTCATTTGCACAGATCTTTGATGCTGCCGGCATCGACATCATCCTTGTAGGGGACAGTGCAAGTAATGTTATGGCAGGCCATGAGACCACTCTCCCTATTACGCTTGATCAAATGATCTATCATGCATGTTCGGTAGTGCGTGGAATAAACCGGTGCCTGGTGATAGTTGATATGCCATTCGGATCGTACCAGGGAAATTCGAAGGAAGCATTGAATTCTGCAATTCGCATTATGAAAGAAACGGGTGGTCATGCTGTTAAGCTGGAAGGTGGTGAAGAAGTTGTTGAATCTGTAAAAAGGATCATTAGTACAGGCGTTCCCGTTATGGGCCACCTTGGTCTTACGCCTCAAAGCATTTATAAATTCGGAACGTATACAGTCAGGGCGAGAGAAGAGGATGAAGCAGAAAAACTCAAAAAGGATGCGCTTTTATTGCAGGAAGCGGGTTGCTTTGCGATTGTATTGGAAAAGATCCCGGCCAGCCTTGCAAAACAGGTTTCGGAAAGCCTCCATATTCCAACTATTGGTATCGGTGCCGGGCAGCATTGCGACGGACAGGTGTTGGTAATGCACGACATGCTTGGAATAAATACCGAATTCAAACCCCGGTTTTTGCGACAATATCTTAACCTCAATGAACAAATAACCACCGCAGTTCAGCATTACATCAAAGATGTAAAGAGCAAAGATTTTCCAAACGAAAAAGAACAATACTAATATCCCTGTTTTTAATTCGTGTAATTCGTGATTTTAAAATTCGTGTTATTCCTGTTTCAAATTCGTGTTATAACTTACCTAACTTTGCACCCGCATATAAATAAAATATAAGATCATGATGGATTTCCTGAAACAATTAAATATAAATACCCAGAACCTCGGTGTTTCCACGGGCTCATCCTGGCTAAAGACAAAAGGTGAAAAGATCGAATCTTATTCTCCTGTTGATGGGCAATTGATCGGTTCTGTTACATCAGCAGACAGGAACAGCTATGATGCAGTCATAAAAAAAGCACAGGAAGCTTTTGAGCTTTGGCGCAATTGGCCCGCTCCAAAACGGGGTGAAGTTGTCCGACAGGTTGGAGAAGCATTGAGGAAGAATAAAGAACCACTTGGCAAACTTGTAAGTTATGAAATGGGCAAGAGCTTACAGGAAGGCATGGGCGAAGTTCAGGAGATGATAGATATCTGTGATTTTGCAGTAGGCCTTTCCAGGCAATTACATGGATTAACAATGCACAGCGAGCGCCCTGGTCATAGGATGTATGAGCAATACCATCCATTAGGCCTAACCGCTATTATTTCAGCGTTCAATTTCCCGGTTGCTGTCTGGAGCTGGAATAGTATGCTGGGCTGGGTTTGCGGCGATGTATCTATCTGGAAGCCAAGTGAAAAAACTCCGCTCTGCGGGATAGCCTGTCAAAAGATCATTGAAACCGTTTTTAAAAAGAATAACGTTCCGGAGGGGGTAAGTTGCCTTGTTATCGGTGGAAGGGAAGTTGGAGAATGGATGAGTGCCGACACAAGAATTCCACTGGTATCCGCAACCGGTAGCACAAGAATGGGTAAAGCTGTTGGTGCGGCTGTTGGACAAAGGCTGGGAAGAAGCTTATTAGAGCTTGGAGGTAATAATGCGATCATCATCTCAAAGGAAGCAGATCTTAATATAGCCCTGGTTGCAGCTGTTTTTGGTGCAGTCGGTACTGCAGGCCAGCGTTGTACAAGCACACGCCGGCTGATCATTCATGAAAAAATATATAATAAATTTCGCGACAGCCTGGTGAATGCATATAAGCAATTAAAGATCGGCAACCCACTCAACGAAAAGAATCATGTTGGCCCTCTCATTGACAAAGACGCGGTGAATATGTATTTGCAATCAATTGAACTGGGAAAACAACAGGGTGCAAAATTTATAATTGAAGGAGCTGTGCTAAAAGGCAAAGGATTTGAAAGCGGATGTTATGTTCGTCCATGTATTGCCGAAGCAAAAAATAACATGACCATTGTTCAACATGAAACTTTCGCACCGATATTATATTTGATGAAGTATAAGGAAATGGATGAGGCGATCGCCATGCAAAATGGTGTTCCCCAGGGACTCTCTTCTGCTATTATGACCGGCAACCTCATGGAAGCCGAACAGTTCCTTTCCCAATCCGGGAGCGACTGTGGCATAGCAAACGTAAACATAGGTACTTCAGGAGCAGAGATCGGCGGAGCTTTTGGAGGTGAAAAAGACACCGGCGGTGGCCGTGAAAGTGGAAGTGATGCATGGAAGGTCTATATGCGCAGGCAAACCAATACGATCAATTATACCAATAAATTGCCACTTGCACAAGGCATCAGGTTTGATTTGTAAATTTTAGCTAATAACTTATGAACGGTTCACTACCGTATTGATTAATGGCTATTTTCGACCTCGTAAAAAAAATTATACTAATGATTAAATTTTCTAAGTTGCTCCTGGCAACCGTGCTGGTTGCAGGTTCAGCTTTTGCTCAACCTGAAGTCAAAAAAGAAAAAGTACCCAATGATTGGTATCAGCTTGATGCAGCTACTACAGGTTACCAGGGTATTAGCCTAGATAAAGCCTATTCATTATTACAATCGAAAAAAATAAAAAGCAACCGCATCGTTGTGGCTGTCATAGACACAGGGATCGATACATTGCATGAGGACTTGAAATCAGTGCTGTGGACAAATCCGAAAGAGATCCCCGGTAATGGTATAGACGATGATAGAAATGGATACATAGATGATGTACACGGTTGGAATTTTATCGGTGGTAAAGACGGCCGTAACCTGAAAGAAGATAGCTATGAAGCAGCACGTGTCTACCATAAACTAAAGCTTAAATGGGAAGAAAAAACATCGGCCGATGCATTTACTGACAAAGATAAAACTGAATTTGCCGAATACCAGCGGGCAAAACAAAAGATCGTTGGTGACCTGGATCCGGTGCAATCAAAAATGATGGCTTCAATGTTTGTAAAGCTTTCAGCCGGCGATACTATTATCAGGAAAGCTATAAATAAAGAAGAATATACCATCAAGGATATGGAAGTTTACCAGCCCCAGGACCTGAACGCCAAAGCCGCAAAAAGCATATTGGTAAATATTTCAAAAGCAAATAATTCTACTGATATCACTAATAAGCAATTATTGGATGAATTGAATGATGAGATTAGGAAAATTGAATCAGCCAGCAAACCACCTGAAGAATATCGTAGGAATATTGTCCAGGATGATGAAAACAATATCAACGATATTCATTATGGTAACAATGATAT
>JBDSDG010000203.1:0-6009 GCA_039920685.1 Ferruginibacter sp. | reverse complement strand
CCGGTCGCCACCAGGTATTGCTACCCGTGCTGCCCCTCGACTTGCATGTATTAAGCCTGCCGCTAGCGTTCATCCTGAGCCAGGATCAAACTCTCCATTGTAAATGTTTTGTTTGAAACGACTGTGTAATTTCATTGAAATTAACGTCTAATTCTAATTAATGTTTGCGCTAACATTACCTTGTTTAAATTGCTGCTGTTTCCAAACTTTCAAAGAACTTTTGATCTGCCTTCCGGCAGACTGGCTTTACTTTTTTGTACCCCTTTTTTAATTGGGAGAGCGAAGGTAGAAGCCTTTATTTTCTCAACCAAATTTTTCTAACTTTTTCTTACTCTTTTTTCCTTTGAAAAAACCCTTTTTTTAATTGGGAGTGCAAAAGTAAGAGCATATTGATTATCAACCAAATTTAATTTCGATTTCAATCAAAATAATGGCAAAATCTTCAGAAATTCTTGGGGAAATGTTTTAAGAGCTGTTGCCTTTTTTCAAAAGCGGAGGGCAAATATAGGTTGGTATTTATTCCGCACAAAATTATTTTGAAAGAATCATGTTAAAAAAAGAAATAACGTGGAGGATCAAAGTTTAGGATTTAAAGTTTGTGGGTTAAGGTGCTTGGATTGTATGCTACTTCCATCAGCTTCAACCCGTGAGCCGGTACAGAAAAATCAGCAAGATTTGTATCGGCACTTTCTATTATGTGTTTAAATTCTTCTACCGTTATTTTTTTCCTTCCAACTTTAAGCATCGTTCCTACAAGCCCTTTAACCATTCCACGCAAAAATCGGTTGGCAGTTACACGGTAATAAATAGTTTCTTCTTCCTTTATCCATATACTTTCAGATACGCTACACACAAAGGTTTTAACCTGGGTATTCCTTTTTGCAAATGATTCAAAATTGTTTTCGGCCTTCACCAATAAAGCCGCTTCGTTCAATAATTCCATATTTAATTTATACGGATAAAAATACCCGCGGTCGGTAAGGAACGGATCCTTCTGCTGGTATATCGCATATTCATATCTCCTGCTGATCGCATCAAACCTGCAATGCGCATCTGCCGCCACAGCAAAAATATTTTTAATAACAATATCGGGCGGAAGGATCGCATTCAGATGGTAAACAATCTTAGGCAACTGGGGCATTTGGGGGAAATCAAAATCGAAATGGAAAAAATTATGTAAAGCATGAACGCCGGCATCAGTGCGTGAAGAGCCAGTAAGTGAAATGGCATCTTTCAAAAAAATGAATAATGCCTTTTCTATTTCATCCTGAATTGTGTTTGCGTTTTTCTGTGCCTGGAAGCCTGCATATAAAGTTCCCTTATAAGCAACCTCTAAAAAAAAACGGGACATAGTTTCTGTTATTTGCGGATCATTGCCTTAAAACGATTCAGATAATATTCATCAGAAAGCTTTGAGACCAGTACGCCGAAATTCTGACTGTCACTTACTCTTGAATATGCAGCATCGAAAAAATTATATCTTCCTTCATCCTTTAAAAACAATACACTTAAGTTACTCACGTGATCGGTGGTAAAACATTTTGAAACAAATGCCTTCCGGGCAATAACGATCATATTCTCATCCGTTTTTTGCGCTGCCATTTTCTTTCGCAGTTTTAAAAAATCATCATTGTCAGCAAGTTCCTTGCAATCTGAATTGATCATTGCAGACTTTGTTTCCACTTTAATGTCCCGGATAACAGAATTATTTTTATCAGCCTCTTTTCTTATTACTGAATCTGTTGAAGTGACCTTTGAATTGGGTACTTCCATGTCAATAAATTTTTCATCAGTCTTTTTATCAGTAGCTTCAACTTTACCTGGTTCAGCCTTCGTTTGTTCTTTTTTTTCATTAACTGGTAAAGGTTTTTCTACTTGCTTTGCTTCAGTAGATGCATATGGAATAAAAATACGGATCGTATCCTGCCTGTTTTCCTGGAAATCTATATATATCAAAGAGCGACCGCTGTTATCAAGTGTTGAAGATATTTTTTTTGGCAGGCTTAATACTTTGTTTTCGACTATAACGGGAAAAGGTTTATCATCTGTTGTAACGGTTTTTACAGGTGTTTCATTTTTTTCTTCCCGGTCTTCCTTTGTTTGAGGCTTTTGTTTTATGGAAGGTGTGCTTACTACATCCGCCAATACATCAGCGAAGCCATCAGGATCATCTTTTATTGCAACATTTGAGTTGCTATTTGGTGAAGACATAACAATATCCATTGACTGCATATTAAATAGCCCCCATCCTTTTGCATCAAAATTCTTTAGAACATATCCTGCATCTTTATTATTGATCACCAGTTTTATTTTTTGCGTTGCCCATTCATTTTTTGGAAATCCAATGTTGAGATCATAACTCCCGTTTTGCAGCTTAGGTATTACAACATACCCGCTGGATGATGAGCTTAACAGCCTGTCGGAGACCCTTACATAAAATGCCTGGGTGTTCTCAGTTTGTATATAAACAAAATGGTTTTGTTGAGAAAATGCAATGGAAAACAGCATCAGAAAAAGCAAACTGAAGGTCAAATATTTCATGGGGTAAAGATACTTTTTATTTCAGGTGTGAACATACCGGATTTGCCTTTTATAAAAAAATGCACCTGTTTTTATTACAGAGACCCTTACTTTTACGCTCACAAAAAATCATTTATGAAAAGATATTTTCTCTTATGGGCGATAGCAATAAGCCCGTTCATTAGTAAAGCCCAGCCCGGCGAAGAGCCACAGGATACAACCTGGAAAAAAATTTACAGGGAAAGCTATCCACGTACCAACGACCTTGTACATACGAAGCTTGATGTAAGATTTGATTACGATAAAAGTTACCTGTACGGGAAGGAATGGCTTTCTCTCCAGCCTCATTTTTATCCTACCGATTCAGTTCTGCTGGATGCAAAAGGAATGGATTTCAAAGAAGTTTCCCTTGTGAAAGGCGCCGTAAAGACCCCTTTAAAATATTCCTATGACGGATTTCAAATAAATATCAAGCTTGATAAAACGTATAGGGGAAAGGAAAGTTATACGATCTATTTTGATTATACGAGCAAGCCAAATGAAGTAAAGGCGAAAGGCAGTGCTGCGATAAATGATGCAAAAGGATTGTATTTTATAAACCCAAAGGGAGAAGAAAAAGACAAGCCAACACAGATATGGACACAAGGTGAAACAGAGGCCAACAGCGTTTGGATGGTGACCATTGATAAGCCTAATCAAAAAACAACAGACGAAATATCTATGACCGTGCCGTCGAAATATGTTACACTTAGCAATGGAATTTTAAAGAGCCAAAAAACAAATACGGATGGCACACGCACTGATTACTGGAAAATGGATCTCCCGCATGCACCGTATCTTTTCTTTATGGGAGTTGGAGATTATTCCATCACAAAGGACACTTACAAAGGAAAAGAGGTCAGCTATTATGTAGAAAAAGAATTTCAACCTGTTGCCCGTAAGATTTTTGGCTATACTCCTGAGATGATAAAGTTTTATTCTACTGCGCTAGGTGTGGATTATCCATGGGCAAAATATTCACAGATCGTTGGCAGGGACTATGTAAGCGGGGCGATGGAAAATACAACAGCAACCCTTCACCAGGAAAGTGCATATCAAAATGCACGGCAACTTGTAGATGGGAACAGCTGGGAGTCTGTGATCGCACATGAACTGTTCCACCAATGGTTTGGTGATCTCGTAACTGCAGAAAGCTGGAGTAACCTTACCGTAAATGAAAGCTTTGCTAATTACAGCGAATACCTGTGGTATGATTATAAATATGGAAAAGACAAAGCGGATGCACATAACCGTGATGATATGGAAGGATATCTTTTCAGTGGATCAGAAGACAAGGATCTTGTGCGGTTTCGCTATGCGGATAAAGAAGATATGTTTGATGCAGTAAGCTATAATAAGGGAGGAAGGATACTGCATATGCTTCGCACTTATGTTGGAGACAGTGCTTTTTTCAAGTCACTTAATTATTATTTGACGGCGAACAAATTCAAAGCCGGCGAAGCCGGATTATTGCGCCTGGCTTTCGAAGAAGTAACCGGCAAGGACCTCAACTGGTTCTGGAACCAATGGTATTACGGTAACGGGCACCCGAAGTTAAACATCACATACAATTATGATCAGCCGGGCGTAGCACGAGTGATAATTGACCAGACACAGAAAACCAGCAAGATCTTTCGTATACCATTAGCGATAGATGTTTATAACGGGGCAACAAAGAAAAGAAGCAATGTGTGGGTTGAAAATAAAACGGATACATTTTATTTCCCCTACGCTCAAAAGCCCGATCTTATAAATGTTGATGCAGAAAAGACATTGCTGGCAGAAAAAACCGATGATAAAACGGAAGCCAATTATATAGCTCAATGGAATTATGCGAAAACATATATGGATCGTAAAGAAGCATTGGATGCATTTGCAAAAAAGAATATGCCAGAGATCGCAAAGGGCTTGCGGGATAAATATGCGGGCTTAAGAACGAGCACTATCCAGGCCATCGGCGCAACGCCATACAAAGATGACGCTGTTGTGCTGGAAACCATTGAAGAGATCGCTAAATCTGACAGGGATAAAAAAACACGTGCAGCAGCGATCAAATATCTTGCAAAAACAAAGAATCAAAAATATTTACCGCTGTTCCAAAGCGCTGTTTCTGATTCTTCATATAGTATTGCCGGCGCTGCACTTGAAGCGCTTGTTGCACTTGATTCAGTTAATGCATATTCAATTGCAAAAAAATACAGCAGTGATACCAAAGGGGCGTTGGCCAATGCGGTGAACACTATCATTGTTGCCAATGGGAAAGAATCTGATTATGATTATATCGCAGACAATTACGATAACTCTCCTGCAACATTCGACAAAATCAAAGCAAGTGGGCAGTTCGCCACTTTCTTAACAAAGGTGAATGATATTGCTAAAATTAAAAAAGGTATTGACTATATCGTAAAATTCAGAAATCAAATTCCTCAACAATACAGGCCACAAGTGGATTCGTCTTTTAAAGCAGCTTTGGATAAGATTGGAAAAGCAAAGGGGAAAGAGGTGGAAGATTATATTCAGTCAGTTTTTAAGTAAATATTTTGAATGTTGATTTTTGAAGCATTGTTTTGAATGTTGAATTTTAAATTTTGAATTACCTATCGAGTTCGATATTTCAAACTCTTCTGAAGTTTTTTAATAGAAAAATGGGCTACTTCGTTCAGAAGTGGCCCATTTAATTTTCTGCAGCTAAATTTTAATTCAACATTCATAATTTATAATTCACAATTACCGTCTTACCAGCTTCCACTTGCTCCACCTCCACCAAAACTACCCCCTCCAAATCCCCCGAATCCACCGCCACCTGAGCTTCCGCCGCCGCCCCATCCACCTCCACTGCTACCTCCTCCCAAAAGGTTTCCAAATATCATCGGGCCAACAAGACCACGATATCCGCGCCGGCTCATAAACCCACCTTTTCTACCTCCACCACCGCGGGAGATTAATAAAAATAATATAATAATGATAATAAAGATAAGTTTACCATATCCCTGAACTGGCGACTTAGCTTTACGCGGAGCACTGTATTCACCTTTAACAGCTTTGATGATCGCATCCGTACCTTCGTCTATTCCCCGATAATAGTCCTCCCCTTTAAAATTGGGGACGATCACGTCCTGTATGATATGGCTTGCAGTAATATCTGTCAATCCACCCTCTAATCCATAGCCAGGAGATATATTTAGTTTCCGGTCATTTTTGCCTATCAATAATACAACACCATTATTCTTTTTTCCACCTACCCCCCAACTAGTGCCAAGCTCTGTTGCAGCATCTGCCACGTCGTATCCGTCAAGCGAAGGAACAATTACCACAGCTATCTGGGTTGATGTGGAATCATCTATACCAACAAGCTTATTTTCCAGGGTTTGACGCTGGTCTGCAGTTAATGTAGAAGTATAATCATTTACCAGCCTTGCAGGAACCGGGGGATTTTTTATAATTTCCTTC
>JBDSDG010000202.1:0-5847 GCA_039920685.1 Ferruginibacter sp. | reverse complement strand
GTCAGAATACTGCTGCAGGAAATTACTCACTTTACAATAATTCATCCGGATCATCGAACACATCAATAGGCTATACCTCTTTATATGAAAATACTACTGGTGGAAATAATACAGCACTTGGATTTAGCTCTCTTCAAAATAACACATCAGGAGCATTTAATACTGGCACCGGACAGGGGGCCCTCTTATTCAATATATCCGGTACTTTGAATACTGCTTGCGGAGCGCAGGCTCTTTATTATACAACCGCAAATTCCGGCAATACGGCTTTGGGTGCTGGTGCGGGTGGTTCTTTTGACAATGCTAACAACAATACATTTCTTGGCTATGGTGCCAGGGCAAGTGTTGCCAATTTAAGTAATTCTACTGCTATTGGGGCCACTGTACAAGTGACAGCTTCGGACCAGGTGCGGGTTGGAGATATATTTGTGAATTCAATAGGTGGCACAGTAGGGTGGTCAACACTTTCTGATGGACGTTTTAAGAAAAACGTTACAGAAAATATTCCCGGACTTAGTTTTATTATGAAGCTGAGACCCGTTACTTATAACCTTGATATTTCATCTATGAATGACATGTATAAAACTTCAGCGGGTAAATGGCCAGAAGATCTTAAAGATAAAAGCAGGACAGATAATTCGAAAAGCAAAAATCTTTATAGTGGCTTTATAGCCCAGGAGGTTGAGCAGGCAGCAGGTTCATTGGGATATCAATTTAGTGGTGTGGATGCGCCAAAGAATGCTGCTGATTATTATGGTTTAAGGTACGGGGAATTTGTTGTGCCGGTCGTAAAAGCCATCCAGGAGCAACAGGTGATAATTTTTTCGCTCGAAAAAAAGATCGAAGCTCTTGAAATACAGAATCAAAAATTAAAAGCAGACAATGAGTCTTTCAGAAAAGACCTTGAAGAAATAAAAAAAGTATTAGGTAAGTGAGAAATAGATCCGTGTAAATAATTCTTTACAGCAATCTCTGCCGATCTTAGGAACTATTAGCTGATAGTGTTGCATTTATTTTTCGAGAATATTTTTCAAAGTTGTCAAGCTTATATCCATATCTTTTGCAACCGATCTTTCCATCATCGGTATCATTATGTTGATGGGATATTTTAATGTACCGCTATTACTCCAGTTTACTTTGGTTCTATTATCGGGTAAAGATTCTGTCTGCATGATTATAGAGGCAGTGACTGCCATTGGCTTTACAAAACGAATTTCTGTTTCAATTCTTTTCCCTTCAATAATATTCATGATCTCCTTTTCTCCGACACCGGCATTTTTATCTCCACTCCAGGCATAAATATATCCAACAGTTCCGTCGGTTCCTTTGAATTGTCTTTCTCTGTCGGGGCCAGCCATTGCATGCTTGTTGAATTCATCCTGGTTTTTGAGCAGTTTTATATAATCAAATACTTTTTGCCTGGGTGCATTGATGATAATTTCCCGATTCACATAATGTTCCTTTTTCATTACAAGAGCAATGATCAGCAGCAACACAATGATGCCGGCGAATACTAGTAGAATTGTAAGTAGGGTATTCATTTATTGTTATTTACATTATTATTTAAGGATGAAAGTAAAGTTAACAATAAAGCAGTCCGTTGTGGGCTCATGAAAAGATATCGCTATGGTACAAGATATATCTTCTGCTTATGGGCCAACCGATCCTGTCTTTACTTCTCCCGATCGATTGTAATTCGCAATAATAACCCCGGTTGATGTAACAATGCTCTCTATTAATGTAAAAGCAGCTGGAATCGTGGCGTTCCGAAACAGGTTTTTTCCTTTGCCTAATATCAACGGGTGAATTTTAAGCTTAAGCTCATCCACAAGGTCATTTTTAAATAACAGTTGAATGAGTTCACTACTGCCCCAAACCTGGAGGTCCGGCCCCGTTGAATTTTTCAACTTTTCGATATCTGCCAAGCTGTTTAAAAAAAATGAGTTTTTCCAATCAGATTTTTTCCTTGACCCGGACATAACGTATTTTTTGCCATCATTTATACCGGGCCAGAAGTCTGCATGTTCAGGCCAATAATTTTCCCATATCTCGAATGTTTTTCTTCCCAAAAGATATTCAGCCGGTTTCATTTCTTTTTCTACAGTCTTACCATAAACTTCGTCACCATAGGGTGCAACCCAACCGCCATATTGAAAATTACCTGAAGTATCTTCATCAGGGCCGCCAGGTGCTTGCAGTACACCATCTAAAGTGATCATTGATAATACAATTATTTTTCTCATCTTACCTCCTTATATTTTTTATAGGTTAATTGTTATTTTTTTGATTTGGGATATAGCACTTTAAACGCGTTATACACTGCCTGGTGCAGAACAGTAGCATGGGTTTCATTTGGCAAATAATCAAATTTCACAGTCACATTTGCAGGGTTATATTTTTTGATAAGCAGCGATAAGTTCTGCGCATCATTAAACATTATGACATCTTCTGTTTTATTGCTCGCGCCGATATAAATTTTGAGATTGCCGAAAGATATTTTTGAGATTTGATAAGTCTCATGAAGCAATGATTCGTTGCCCCACCATAAACTCGGACTTACTATTATATATGAGTTAAAGAGGGCAGGCTGTTTTAATAAGATCTCCGTTGCTAAAAGCCCGCCCAAAGATTCACCAATAATGGTTCTATTAAAGTTTGTTTTATAGTGACCTTCAATAAAAGGCTGTAATTCGTTTTTAATAAATAAAATAAATTTTTCCGAGCCGCCGGCATTTTTAGTAAGCTTCTTATCAAATCCCATCTTTGTAATAAAGTCTAAATCTGGCGTGGCAAAAGTGAAATCTCTTTGCCTGTTTACATTCTCAATGCCAACAACAATTGATGATGGAAATCGATTGATCCAGGGAGTAGTATAAAATCGGACCAATCCACTGATGTGAAGAAAATCTTCATCTACTCCACCATCTAATAAATATATCACAGGGTAAGTGGCGGAAGAATCAGGGGAATATCCTTCAGGCAAAGAAATGTTTATAACCCGTGATTCTGAAAGGATCAAGGAACTGATGGTATCGGCAATACCGAAATAGATATATTTTGGATCATTAGAACCCGTGACTTGTCCAAAAGAAAAATTTGTTGTACAAAAGATCGCTAATATCAGAATGCTCTTTTTTATCATGATGCTGTTTATAATTACTGCTAAGATCGATCATTAAAGTTTGTGATGTTATTGCAGTTTCGGGCCCCGGTTACAACTTTTACCAGTGATGATAAACGATTTTCTTTTGAGCTATTCGATGCATTTTTTATAGATGATTTCAGTCCGAAGACCCGGCAACTGAAAACTATTCCTGTTGCACTACCGATCAAGTAATCTCATTTCAGGTGAATAAAAAAGCAAGCCTGTGAACTAGGAGAGTAGCAAACCGCACAGGCTTGGTATCAAAAGTCAAAAAGGAAAATTAAATACCGCAATTGAAAGAATTCCTTCTACTGCCTTGTCGATAACGTTGCCAATAATTCTTCCAAATTTTTCAAAGTCATCTTAATTCCTTCCTGGAAGCCCATTTCAATCATCTTTTCCATGCGTGTAAGGGATTCATTGTAAATACTAATAATAACTGTTGTGATCCCGTCTTGTTCGCTAAAGGTCAGGTCCCATTCAGAACCTGGCAATTCAGGGTTTTCATCTTTGTCTGCAAATGCATTCAGGAATTTGAAATTGGTTTTTGGTGTAATGGAAGTATATTTTTGAATGGACCATCGTTCTTGCCCTTCGGGACTTACCATAGCATAAAATCTTTTCCCACCAACTTCAAAATTCATAGTTTTTGTTTTTGATGCCCAGGGTTTAGGTGCCCACCATTGGTCGAGAAGTTCTTGTTTTGTATAAGCATCCCATACCAGCGAAAGGTCTGCATCAAACTCCCTCGTTAAGGATGCCGTTTTTGTTGTTTTGTCAATGGTAAAATCAAATAGCAAATCTTTTTTCATTTTTTCTGTTTTTTAATTGTAGATAATACTTTGTCGAGTTGATCAAATCGCGTTTCCCAGATCTTTCTGAACTGGTTTAACCATTTATCAACCTCTTTCATTTTCTGTATTTCAAGTGAGTAGTAAATTTCCCTGCCTTGTTGTTCCTGTTTTACCAGTTCGCATTCTGTGAGTATGCGGAGATGTTTAGAAACGGATTGCCGGGTAGTGTTGAAGTTATCAGCAATAGCATTCGGTGTCATTGCCTGTAATGCAATTAAGGTAATGATTGCCCGGCGGGTTGGGTCTGCTATTGCCTGGAAAATGTCTCGCCTCATATTGCTCAATTTTTATGTTTAAGAAACCAATCGGTTGCAAATATATGCGCAACTATTCGGTTTCGCAAATTTATTTTTAAAAAAACAAGGTCAGTGATAATTAGGTTGGAGGGTAGGGTATAAGTAGAAATATTTCTGTTACCTCGAATTGCAATGTTTTATAATCGGTAAGATTCTAAATGAACAAGTCCCCAAAAAATTATTTCCCCACCCGCTAAATTAAGTTGGCTGATTCATTCTGCTATGCAGATGGCCCAATGATCAATTCAATAAATCAAAAGGTAAGTGTACGGCGCTATTAAGCAGGTTAAATCTCAGTATTTTAATCTGAACTATCCTGATCTTGTTTACGGATGTACTGCGGCGACACCATTGTAACTGTTATTATCAAACACAGGAAAATCATTACTATCTACAAATCCATCACCGTTCAAATCAGTAGCAACATATTCAAAGGCCACACCATTAAAGGCATCATTATCTAATACTGGAAAATCATTACCATCTATAAAATCATCCTGGTTAAGGTCGCCTGTGTACATTCCCCAAACGCCGCTCTGGAGCAATACCTGGTTATCTCCCATCGCCTGTGTGCTGGCATTTGAAAAATTATATAATGCGGTATTTGCAGTACACATGACTGCATTTGCGCTCCAGGTCTGAATGGTATTGCGATGCTTGACAGCAATATAATATGTTCCTTCCGGTTGGTTGAAGTTCACTGAAACGGTTCCATCAGTTAACAGGACAGCTTTTTTGCTGTCGAGAAGCGCGAAATTTTCTGCATGATGGAGTTCTACTGTGATCGTATCAGTTTCTGTAGCGAGCGCCGCCAGTCCCTGGTTAAGCAATACAGGTTGCATGATGCCGCCATCTACATAGTAGCCTTGCAGGTAAAGTTTCAGGTTCAACCGGCTCTCTGCCGGCTGCTCAAAACCTTGTGTTATCATAATGCTGCCAGCCGTCAATGAAGTGATAATTGTCTCACCAATGTTATAATTAATTTGCCCGGCAGTGCTCGTAAAGGTGCCACCTGCACTGGCAATAACATTGCGGCTTATGCTTTGGCCAGAGATATTTGAACCTGCAGCTATAAGCATACAAGCGAATAATATTGTTTTCATTTGTGAAAGATTATTGTTTTCAATACAATGTACTCATAAATCTTTACCAGGTGCATTTATCACGAAATAAGTGAACTGGGTTTTTGCTGCCAGCTTTTTATTTGCTGCTCTTTGTTTTGCTGCTTCCTTTTTCAGCGAATCCATATTCTCACGCGGCATAACAGGTTGCTGGCCCCAGGCAATTGAAGAAGCAAACATCAGTAAAAAAACTAATTATCGCATTGATTTTATCTTTATTGCTTCACTTGTGAAACCATTCCCAACTGTCCTTTATTTTTTCAATATCAGCTTTAAAGATACTGTTATCAGCTTTCAATTTCTCGTTTTCTGTCTTTAAATCTTTTATCATTTTAAACAGCTCCTGGGTAGCAGATATATTGAGCATGGAAACGATCTCGCCGACAGTGAAACGGTGCTTCTGTCCAGGGATTCTTCACAAAAGCTAATGA
>JBDSDG010000201.1:0-8587 GCA_039920685.1 Ferruginibacter sp. | reverse complement strand
GGATGGGACTTCATAGTAACGACAAATTAGCATTAACGGCAAGGAGTAGACGAATCAAAAGGTTATGCCACGGATGCACGATTAAAAATTAGTATGCCACTTTTCACTCTTGATTTCGCAAGTTCTTACAAATCTACCAAAATGAGTTACCAGCACTAGTATTCTTTATAAATTGGCTCGTTTTTTATTGAAGTTACTTGTATCAATGACTTACAGATGAAGATCGCAACATACAATGTAAATGGCATCAATGGACGCCTCACTGTCTTGGTTCGTTGGCTGAAAGAGACTAGTCCTGATATAGTTTGCCTCCAGGAGCTGAAGGCTCCCAATGAAAAATTTCCATTAAAAGCAATCAACGATCTTGGTTATAACGCGATCTGGCATGGGCAGAAAAGCTGGAACGGCGTCGCCATCCTTTCGAAAGATGAAATAAAAGAAGTAAGAAGGGGCTTGCCGGGCGACCCGGAAGATATCCATAGCCGTTACATTGAAGCAATGGTGAAGGACCTGCTGATCTGCTGCTTATACCTGCCTAATGGCAATCCTGCACCGGGAATAAAATTTGACTATAAGCTAAATTGGTTTAAACGGCTAGGGGCACACGCCAAAAAATTGCTTGCTATGGATGTCCCCGTAATACTATGTGGGGATTACAATGTGATGCCAACAGAACTGGATGTTTACAAACCGGAACGTTGGGTTAAAGATGCATTATTCAGGCCGGAAGTAAGAGAGGCCTTTAAAAAACTTGTAGACCAGGGGTGGACGGATGCCATCCGCAAGCTGCATCCCAAGGAAAGCATTTATACATTCTGGGATTACTTCCGGAATGCCTATACCCGGGATGCAGGATTACGAATCGACCATTTTTTACTCGATCCTAAGGTTAATAAAAAGTTACTTACTGCTGGTGTTGACCGTCATGTAAGGGGTTGGGAGAAGACCAGTGATCATGCGCCTGTATGGATAGAAATCAAGGGTTAATGATAATCTAGAAACATTGTTTACATTTGCAACAGTGTTGCTAAATAAAACAAACATATCCGTATCGGGCGTATTGCTTTTAATATTATATGCTTTCATTACGCTACCAATAGAATTCTGGCACCATCACCCGCAAAACATTTCAACTGAAACCAAAAGCTACTTCGTTATTGATGAAAAGTACGGCGCTTTGGTACATCCATATTCCGGCTTTGAACCTGATTGTAAGATTTGCTCTCATAAATATCCTTCCTACTACAACCCTATTCTAGAAAACGATTTAACAATATGCGGCAGTTTTGTTAGGGACAAAACTTACAGCTATTTCTACAATCCCACTGTTTTCCAATTCCATCTTTCAAACAAAAGTCCTCCTATTTCATAATTGAGGTCTGGTTAATGTTTAAAAGGAAAGTAACTGATTGCTCAGTAAGTAACGATCTCTCTTTCTACTAATGGCATAATCTGTCATGTACAGTCAAATTATCCTGGCGGAATATTTACAAAACTTAAATAACGGTGAGGCATAATCTTATTATGTTGATCCTATCTACATATGAAATCAATAACATCCCGGGTTTTTTATATTTTTTTAATACTTCTTATTCTTGTGGTTTCACAGGATTCATTCGCGCAACAAAAAGAACCAATTAAAGGAAAATTGTCAGGAAAAATTACAAGTGCTGCTAACGGCGAAGCCCTGGGAGGAGCCAGCATTCATTTACCGGACGTGAATATAAGTGCTATTGCAAAAAATGATGGGACGTTCATCATCAACAACATCCCCTCAGGCATGCATATTATAAACATATCTTTTGTCGGTTACAAAAATATTATTGATAACCTTGTCATAGAAGGAAACATGGTTAAAAATTATTTACTGGTGCAGGGCATCAAGGAAAATACAGAAGTTGTTATAACCGGTTCGGCCAGTAGTTCACAAATAAAAACTGTTTCCATTCCAGTCACTGTTATAAAAAGAGATGACCTGCTAAAAGGTGCATCTGCTAATATCATCGATGCGATAAGCCATTTGCCGGGTATTACCCAATTGTCTACCGGGCCGGCCATTTCAAAACCTTACATACGTGGCCTGGGCTATAACCGGGTTGTTACCATTAGCAATGGTATACGGCAGGAAGGGCAACAGTGGGGCGATGAGCATGGAATTGAGGTAGATGATTATAATGTTGACAAGATCGAAGTTTTAAAAGGCCCTGCTTCCCTCATGTACGGCTCGGACGGACTAGCTGGTGTTATCAATATTATTTCCAACACTCCTGTGCCGCAGGGAACAATTAAGGCAAACATCAATTCCAATTACCAAACCAATGACGGATTATATGCTTTAAATGGAAATGTTGCAGGAAACAATCAAGGTTTTAACTGGAACGGCTATGCGACGTTCAAGGCTGCACACGACTATAAAAATAAATATGACGGTTATGTGTTCAATTCCAAGTTTAACAACATTGCATACGGTGGGACAATAGGACTAAACAAAAGCTGGGGCTATAGCCATTTGACATACAGCAATTTCGGGCAAAAGCTTGGATTGGTAGAAGGTGGAAGAAATGCATCAGGAAAATTTGTAAAAATTGCGGGAGTGAATATGATTGGCAATGACAGCACCACATTGGCCAATGATAAAGATTTTAGATCTTACGACCCTTATATAAGCAATCAGCAAATAACTCACCAAAAGATGGTATTGGAGAACAGGTTTTTCATGTCTCACAACCGGGGCCACTTTTCTTTTACAGGTGGCTGGCAATTAAGCCAGCGTAAAGAATTTTCCTCAATTTCTGATCCATCTGCAGCGGGGTTGTACTTCCATCTCCAAACCTTTACTTATGATTTAAAGTATTTTATGCCGTCGCAGCACAAATGGCAATCAGCCTTTGGCGTTAGTGGCATGCAACAGGAAAACAAAAACCTGGGAATTGAATTCCTTATCCCTGAATACCGCTTCAGCGATATTGGAGGATTCATCTATACAAAAAAGAGCTTTGAGAAATTAACCCTGAGTGGCGGGGCCAGATATGATAACCGGAATTTACATTCAATGCCGCTCCAAGAAAGTGGCATAACAAAATTTACCGGATTTAGTAAAATTTTCGGAAATGTTTCTGGCAGTATTGGTGCAACGTACGATATAACGGGAACGGTCACTGCAAAAATAAATGTAGCGCGGGGGTTCAGGGCCCCTAATATCGCGGAGCTTGCTGCTAATGGTGTTCATGAAGGCACGATTAAATATGAGTTTGGGAATACATCACTAAGGTCTGAAACAAGTCTTGAAACCGATGGGGCAATCGAACTGCAAACACAGCACTTATCTTTAACAGCAACAATTTTCTATAATAGTATCCGGAATTATATTTTCTCACAGAAGCTTAGTTCCATTTACGGCGGCGATTCAATTCCCCTGGTAGCTAACGACCAGGGCTTTTCGGCATTTAAGTATTTTCAAACCAATGCTGATCTGTATGGTAGTGAGGTATTGCTGGATATTCATCCTCACCCACTCGATTGGCTCCATTTCCAGAATACCATTTCCTTTGTGAGGGGAATATCCGGTTTAAAATCAGACTCTACCGGGAACCTGCCAAATATTCCGCCTTGCCGTTGGCTTGTAGACTTGCAGGCAACCATAAAAAATGCAGGACGATCAATAAAAGACCTGTACTTCAAAGTGGGAACGGACTACACTTTTAAGCAAAATAAAATATTCAGCGCTTATCAAACGGAAACAAAAACACCCGGTTATCTTTTGTTGAATGCGGGTTTCGGCGGCAATATTCTTAACCGGAAAAAGGAAACGATGTTTGGCGTTTACTTCGCTGCAACTAATATCATGGATGTTGCATATCAAAATCATTTGAGCAGGTTGAAATATGCGGAGAAGAATTTAGCTACAGGAAGAAGCGGTGTGTTTAATATGGGCAGAAATTTCAGTATTAAGATAAATGTGCCTTTGGGATTTACCCTATAAAGGAAACTTTTGACGATCATAGCCAATGCTTCCAAACTATAATATATGAAAGAGGATGTGAAAAAAAAAATTCAACTGCTCTGGTTGTTCGGATGCCGGGTCATGTCATTGGGTGCGGGAGGCATTATGTTTGGATGGGACTTCATAAAACCAATAGATATTCATGTGCATGACAGTTACTTTGTTTCGATTGATAATACTGATATTTATTTCCATGCTTACTACTTTTCAAATTGGGTAATTTGATCTCCGGTTGTGTAGTATTTGTATGCTGATAATATTAATTAAACAGATCACGGAATTTGCCCGGCATGAAAATGCGGCAGTAAAACTAATAACGAATGGTTTGATCCTGTTTCAGCTATTTATTATTTTCTTACTATTAAATTTTGTATCTAGGTGGGGCAGACAAAGTAAGGCTTCTTCTGCCAGGTAATTAACTATTTTAAAAAAACAAGATCTTATCTTATCAAAAGCACATTGCCTTTCATCGTTTTTACCTGCCCGGTTCTATCGGTTCCCTTGATACACCATACATAACTGGCGGGGTCTTGCTGTTTGCCTTTATATTTTCCATCCCAACCTTTCTCAGGATCCTTCGTTTCAAAGATCAATTCACCGTAACGGTTAAATATCATAAAAAAATCCACGCTAGCGATACCAATCGAAGTTGCACGGAACACATCATTTAGGCCATCGCCATTTGGCGTAAAGGCTGTAGGAACATAAAATGTAGGCCCTCTTAACACTCGCAACTTCACCGTGTCAAAACCCGAACAACCCCATTCGTTTGTGGCCAAAAGAATAAAAGTCTGATCATGCGTTAGCGTTGCCGTTGGGGAAGTTGAATGTGCATCATTTAATCCAGTTGCCGGTGACCACTGGTATTGTACACCACCACTTCCGTTAAGCTGGTAAGGAATGTTATATTCAGCGTCGTTATCAGGTCCTGCAAATGCAATAACCGGGGGCTGAACTAAAAGGTTTACTCTCACTGTATCAGCGCATCCTGCTGCATTGATGGCAATTAACTGGTATATCCCCGGGAATGTTACAGTAGCAGGATCGCTTATTGAAACTTGTCCATATGTCCAGGTACTGCTAATTCCACTGGTATTATACAATAAGGTAAGATCCCCGGAAGCACCGCTACAAATATTAAGATCTTTGTTTGGTCCAAGATCTGGGGGTGGTGATACACTAACGGTTACTACTGCCCGCGGTCCTTCACAGGTTCCATTTGACTGGCACACATAAAAATTTGTAGAGCCAATGTTATCTGTAGAGGGAATTGGGGTAGTGATCGATCCAACTCCCCCTGTAGGAGTTGTGAACCACAATAATCCTGAACCACTAGCTGAAAGTGCAACCGCCTGTTGTGCCTGGCAATAATTTACCAGTGAGGTAACTGTTGGTGTTCCCGGGATCAGCGTGACGGTTATTGATAATGTAGTAGTAGCAACGCAGCTTCCTGCTAAGGGCGTAAAAGTATATGTCCCGCTATTTGTATTGCTTACTGTAGCCGGGGTCCATGTGCCGGAAATTCCATTGTTGGAAGTAGTTGGGAGAACAGGTGCCACTGTGCCGCTGCATATAGGACCTACTGGTGTAAATGATGGAATAATATTCCCGGGAGTAACGGTAACACTTAACGTTGTGGTCGTTGCACATTGCCCGGCAGATGGCGTAAAAATATATGTTCCTGATACTGTATTGCTTATTGTTGAAGGATTCCAGGTGCCGGTTATGCCATTGGTGGAAGTTGATGAAAGCAATGGCGCCACTGATCCGCTGCATATTGGAGCAATGGCTTGAAAAACTGGGGAAATAGCAGAAGTAACCGTTACCGTTAGTGTATTAGTTAATGCACATTGGCCAGGAGTTGGGGTAAAGGTATATGTGGCTGTATTTGTATTGCTCACTGTTGACGGGGTCCAGGTTCCTGTGATCCCGTTTGTTGATGTTGCAGGTAATACAGGGGCTGTTGATCCGCTACAAATGGGGTTTACAGAAGGAAAGGCTGGAACGATGCCAGGCGATGTAACCGTAACCGTTAGTGTGGTGCTTGCAGCACATTGACCTGCGGCCGGTGTAAATGTATAAGTTGCCGAATTTATATTGCTTACTGTTGAAGGTGACCATATACCATTAATTCCATTGGTTGATATGAGTGGAAGAACCGGTGCCGCGGAACCACTGCAGATAGGGTTTACAGGAGCGAATACGGGTACGACCCCTCCGGAAGATACCGTAACCGTTAGGGTTGTTAAAGTGGCGCACTGTGCCGCAGCGGGAGTGAAAGTATAAATACCTGTGGTTGTGTTGCTAACTGATGATGGTGACCATGTTCCTGTGATACCATTGTTCGATGTTAGTGGAAGTATAGGTGTAGCCGAGCCTGAACATATAGGCGCAACTGGTGTAAATGCCGGAATAGTACTGGGATTTACCGTAACCGCTAGTGTAGCAGACGTAGCACATTGTCCTGCCGATGGAGTAAAAGTATAAGTCCCTGAGGTTGTATTGTTAACGGTTGACGGTGACCACGTACCTGTGATCCCGTTGGTAGAAGTTTGTGGAAGAACCGGTGCTGCTGACCCGCTACATATAGAAGCAATTGCAGCAAATGTTGGGATTACATTGGTATTCACCGTAACGGATATTGTGGTTGAAGCTGCACATTGCCCGGCGGCAGGTGTAAAAGCATAAATGCCTGAACTTGTATTGCTTACTGTAGACGGAGACCAGCTGCCGGTAATTCCATTTGTGGAAGTAAGCGGAAGTGTCGGCGCAATTGAACCTGCGCAAATTGGAGCAACCGGAGAGAAGGCCGGGATTAAATTAGCATTTACCGTAACCGTTAATGTGGTTGAAGTGGCGCACTGTCCGGCTGTTGGTGTAAAAGTATACGTTCCTGAAGTTGTGTTATTAACTGTTGATGGTGACCAGGTGCCGTTGATCCCGTTAGTCGATGTTAATGGAAGCACCGGAGACAACGCACCACCGCAAAATGGACTAACCGGTGCAAAGGCAGGTGTAATTCCAGCAGCAGCTACCGTAATCGTTATTGTGGTTGTTGTGGCACATTGTCCGAGCGTTGGTGTGAACGTATATGTTGCAGTTGCTGTATTACTTACTATGGATGGATTCCAGGTTCCCGTTACACCGTTGTTGGATATCATTGGCAATATCGGCGCTGTTGAACCTGTACATAATGCACCCGGAATATTAAAAGTTGGAACAAGGTTCCCAACCGAAAAGTTCAAGCATGCCGGAACCGCCAGATTTCCACAGGCATCTGTTACAGAACCTGCCAGATTTGTGAGACATAGCTGGAAAGCCCCATTGGCTGTAATTGCCGGATTAATCGTCAGGATAAAATCAGTGCCGCTGCCTGTGGTGCAGGTTGGAGATGTCCAGCCCGTAACGTTATACGGTCCGCCGGGACCAGTGACAGAAAAATCTGCATTTTGAACTGTTGTACATAAAATATTTTCTGAAAAAGTCACAGATAACTGATTACTATTACAAACCACAGCATTCATAGTCTTAATGTATGGAGTATCCGTTGAGGTAAGGCTTTTGCCATCAAGAAAAACTCCGCTGTCAAGTAGGCCGTCCCCGTAATCCGCGATCACAAGTTTCATGTGGTATGTGTTGCACGGCTGAACAGGGCTCAAAGCTGAAAGTACAACGGTCTGACCGTCATGGGTAAAATATTTGTTGAATACATTATCGATGAAATAGGTTGTGTTATTAGGACACAGTCCCAAATAAACCTCATTCACATTATATATTGAAACGGGAATATTTGTGCCCGGAACCAAGGCAATATTTTGTACACCTGTAATGCCGGGGCCGGATATAAAAAATCCAAAGGCATCATTGTAATCGCAGACATACAATTCTGTATACTCTTCTGAAGAAAAAACGTAATTGAATTTCACAGTATCACCGGAGGGTATAAAATCAAATTCCAAAACACATGCGTCGTACATGAGATTTACGTTGGCGCCGATCGCCGTTGCAAGCGAAGCGTCTCCTGGCAATAACCAATCAGTATCTGCCAGTGTGTTTTCTGCAGTTGTAACACCATCCCCATCTAAACCCGTAACCAGAGACGCAGGTATCGTTTTTGCGCTACCGGTAGTGAGTACAATACCGCTGTCGAGCCCGATATTGGTCAGCCCTCCAACATTCTTAAAATGGCCTGCCATCAAAGAATTTCCAGTAAATGTAACGTTGCTGATAGAGACTCCGGGGCCAACCAGTTTTTGCGCCAGGACCACCGCATTCGGTTCATTAGTGATCAACAGTTGAGCGTTGCTAACGGTTGTAGTAATCAATAAAAAAAGACATTGTAAGGTTATCTTCATTCTGGATTATTATTCAGGTTTCAAAAAATATTGCAGTGCAAAGAGGAACGAATTATTTCAGGATTTCACCTCACGTTTTTCAATGGGTAATTTCTAGGGTTGGATTGAATCATGATCAAAGGCAGAAATCTCATTACCGAAGCTACAACTTTTCGTGACGAACTTTGGCTGGTATTTTAAAATTGCCACAAAAAGTAATCCAGTTGAGAGACGTGTGAATGCCCATGCC
>JBDSDG010000200.1:0-8008 GCA_039920685.1 Ferruginibacter sp. | reverse complement strand
ATTTCCACAGGTGAGCATGGATTTACCATAATATGGGTTTTTTATGGCCGCTTCGGGACTTAACCAATACACTTTCTTCATCGGGCAGTATTGTTGATATATTGGATCCGGCGACAATCTCGCTGCTTTTGCCAATTCGTATACATTATTGGAAAGTGAAGAAAAAGAAGTTCGTTGTAGGTCGATCTTATTAGTTGATGCAATTTTCTGTGCATCTTTTTGAAGATGCTCCTTAGAAGCCACAAATGCTTTTTGATCCTGATCATTTAATGATCTCGGTTCAACATTTTCAATTGCTTTTATAAATTCATCAGCCTTTGAGGATGCGGTCAATGGATCTGTTGCAACGAGCGCATTTTTAATATCGAAGTATAAATTCAGCACATTTGAGAGCCTGTTGGCTTTTGCGGTGTCTTGAGCAAAGGAATGTTGCACGGTTGCAAAAAGCATAACTGTAACTGCAAATAATAATATTTTTTTCATTTTATTGTTTTGATTTATGTTATATATACGCAAGGGAAAGCTATCCTATGCGTTTAAGTTGTAATGATCATCAAAACCATACCGGCGCTCATTGCGATCATTAATAGATCTTCTGTAATGGTTATGGTACTCATCGGTAAATTAAATACATCTCCCAGGCAGGCACATTTAATTTTCCTTTTATTTAATACACTTTGAACAACGCCAACTAAACTTACAGACATAATTGTAAGTGTAACAATATTTGTAACAAACGGTTCGAAACCGGTGAGATATGCAATACCCAAACCAAGTTCAACAAAAACATATAAATAGCCCCACCAGGGCAACCTCTTTGCAACTATGTCATACATGGCGTAGCTTTCAGCAAAACCATTTACATTTAGCAATTTAAAAAAACTAAATGTTAAAAAGAAGCCTGCCATAAAGTTATTCATCCATCGCATTGATATAAAACTACCTGATATAATCTCTACCAGGAATGTGATAAGTAATATATACCCAAAAATTAACAAAATTGGCTTGTAGGTTGTGAACCATGAGCTGGAATCATTTTTTTCCTGCAATAGAGAAAATGATTGAGGAGGAGTAGTTTTCTGTCCATTAATCTCTGACAATTGGTACTTGGGATGATCTTTTAATGACTCCTTCAAAGTAAGTGTGTCAACATGGTGATCCATGTCAACAGTGGTCTCTCCTCCTGCAAGATCAATATCAACTTTTCTTACGCCTGGTACTTTTAACAGAAGAGATTGCACTTTGGCCTGGCAACCTGAACATGTCATACCCGAAACTTTATATTTATGTATCATATCCGATAATTTGATACAAAACTACATTACAATAGAGGGCCAATTATTATAGTAAAAGGAGAAAGAGTTGTATATAATTGTCATACCTCATCTAATGATCTGCGCTGGCCCCCCATTTTCTTAAAATGGCTGGGCGTTAGTCCGGTGATCTTTTTAAATTGAGAAGATAAGTGCGCAACACTGCTGTAACCTAACTTCCAGGCGATTTCGCTCAACGTCAGCTCCCCGTAAACTAATAGTTCTTTTGCTTTTTCGATCTTTTGTAAGATCACGAATTGCTCTATTGTTATTCCTTCAACCTCTGAGAATAATCTTGACACGGAGCTGTAATCTTTCAATAACCTTTTACCTAAGAATTTAGCAATCCCGAAATGTTCTTCAATTTCATCCTTTTGTATTTTGTGAATGAGCAAGGTCTTCACCTGCTCAATCAATTTTTGTTTTTGATTATTCAATAATTCAAAGCCAAATATTTTAAGCCTATCATTCAATTCCTCTTCCTGTCTTTTTGTTAATGGCTTTTGTAATTCTACTTCGCCCATACCTACGTGAACCGTTTTTAAATTCAATTTTTCCATTTCTTGTTTTACAACCATTATACAGCGATTGCAAACCATGTTCTTTATATAGATGTTCATGTTATTATAAAAAAGTTATAAATTAAAACACTTTAAAAGGCAACCATCTTCCGGCTGCCTAAAAATATTATAAAACCAGGTTAATGAAAACACTAATTTTACGCGTGAGTCAAATTTTTACTTCATTTTCAATATCTCCAGTTGCATAACTGTTGATATGCTCACTGCCCTTTGCTTTGCAAGGATTGCTTTTTTACCTTCAAACAATTCGTCTACTGTATTTAAGAATAAATTATTCCAAACTGCGAAGTGCTCCGCAGTTAAAGGAAAAAGTTTATCAAGGTGTTTGTGTACCATCATTGGGTTACCCGTATAAGTTCCTGTATAAAAAATAACGTTCTCCCAGAAACGAACCATTACAGGCAGATGTTTATCCCAGTTTACTTTTACCAGGTCATTAAAGATGTACCCGATCGCAGGATCCAGCTTTACCTTATCGTAAAAAGTTTTTACAAGCAATTCAATTTCCTTAACTGTTTCAATATCGTTTTTCATTTTTTGCGAATTCAATGTAACAACGATGCTATCTCGTTCAATAATTCTTCTGGGCAATGCTTCTGTATCAAAGGAAATAATACCCGTTCTTCTTTGCGGATGTGCATTTCAAGCCCCCTACCTAATGCATCCATGGAATCAGCAAGGTTTTCAACTTTGTCAAGTCCCATAAAACATTCGGTGAATTGCTGATGCTCTGATTTAATATCTTTTCCTAGCTGTTTTATGTCTTCATGACAATGCTCAACTCTGCCGATCAATATTTCTTCTTTCTTAAAATGTTCTTTCAAGGATTCGTTGAACAGGCCTATTGCATAAACCAATTTGTCTTGAGGTTCTGTTGGCAAACCTTTGTAATCAGGCGCATCCTTTTTTAGCAGTTGGGCTAATATGAGCGCTTTGTGATGCTCTCTTGATAAGGGAGCTAACGATTCGTGTCTTTTCATATAAGTAATTCGTGCTGCTAATATATTTATGGTTTACTATAGATCCTTTCGCCCAAATTTTCTAACTGATATCCAGGCAGGCAGAATGATCCATAAGGCCATTACAATAAATGCAAGTATTAGTCCTGGCTGTGTTCCGAAAAAATTTTTAAATACCGCACCTGTATAACCCATTAACGCAGATACATCAAGCTTTAGCAATATAAGTATCCTGCCCAGGTCAATAGGATTAAAAGCACTGATAGCTACCATTGCTTTCTCTAATGGATAATCTGCGAACTGAAATAGTATGAATAAAACCAATCCATCGAATATTAAAGCAAAATACAACCACAATAATATAGTTACACCAATACCCTTTGCCTTATCCCTGGTCATCACTGCTGCCAGCATCGCTACTGAAACGAAGATCACTGACAATAATAATCCAGCCGCCAGCATCATAAATCCGGTAGCAGTAGCTTCATACAATATAATGGGAATGCCAGCGCCTGCAAAAAAAGCAAATGCCTGTGAACAAGCAAGACCACAAAACAAACTCAGCCAGATCGATGTTCTTTTTAATGGCTGGCTGACCAGCAACTCAAGGAATTCAGCGCTGTTGTATACATAGATGGCAGTAAACATCATACTTACAAGGGGAACAATGATCAATATAATATTCAATAAGCTTAACAGGCCTTTTGATGAATTGTCTTCGAGGTTAAAAATGCTAAGGGATATAATGAACAGGAATAAAGTATAAACAAGCATGATCCTGTTTCGCATGATATCCAATATCACATATTTGATGATCTTTTTCATTGTCGGTTGTTTAACATCACCGTTGCAATTGCTTTTGATAATTTTTGCTGGCCTGTTTCCTGCCGCAGATCTTCTATATTTTTATGAAAGCATAGCCTGCCTTCCTGCATATAGATCACTTGCGTAACAAGATCGTCGAGCTCACTTAAAACGTGAGAGGTGATCAATACCAGTTTACCTTTTATTTTTTCTGCAACGATCTTTTCTTTTAATATCTCGGATGCCACAGGATCCAGGCCGGCTGTTGGTTCATCCAGAATCAACACACCCGGATTAAATAAAAAGGCAAGCGAGGCACTTACCTTTTGCCTCGTGCCCCCTGATAACGTTCTCATTCGTTTACTCAACAATGTATTTAGTCCGAACTCATTGATAAGATCTTCGTCAAGAGATGAACTGCCGTGTTCTCTAATATCCTTCATCATATCAAATACCTGGCGGATCGTCATATTCTCAGGGTATCTCCCGATCTGCGGCATATAACCTATATCCTTGCGGTATTTCCAATCGTGAACAATGTTCTTATCATTGAATGTAATAAAGCCACTGTTGCAAACAACCATTCCCAAAATAGCTTTTATGAAAGTTGTTTTACCACTTCCATTTGGCCCTATCAATGCAATACATTCTCCCATGTTACACTTTACTGAAACATTATCCAGTGCCCTCATTTTTCCAAACAACTTGGTCACATTACTTGCAATGATCATAATGGTAGTGGTTTCATGAGTGGATGATCATCTTTCAAATTCTCCGGTGTAAGTGAAGGAATTATCTTTTCTGTTTTGTCAAGCAAGGACGCCATAAAACTGCGGTACAATATCATTGCAGGGGGATTCTGATCTATGATCAATGCATATAAGCTAACAGGCCTGTAAGGAATATCTCCCAATTTATCTTTGTTGATGTCATACCCATCGTACTTATCCCAGTAATTATTTTCAAAAGTATTTAAGGACAGGCTGCCATTGGTTCCTAGATCAAAGCTGTTTGAAAGAAAATTATTATTCTTCACGAATACCTCCATGCAACTGGCCTGTATCTTCATCGCCCATCCGTTTCCCTTGAAAACATTTTTTTCCAGTTGCATCCGACTGGCACCTTCCATGAAGATGCCGGTCGTATTGTTTACAAAACGATTGTTCTCAATATAGCTATCGCTTATTTCTTTCAACAATAAGCCATATGCACCGTCTCCCCAATTCTCTTCAAAATAATTGTGGAACATT
This sequence comes from Ferruginibacter sp., assembly GCA_039920685.1. GTDB lineage: Bacteria > Bacteroidota > Bacteroidia > Chitinophagales > Chitinophagaceae > Ferruginibacter. Next base: position 3,101 of record JBDSDG010000200.1, on the reverse strand, counting down.
TTTACTGACTTTGAAAACATCACTGCAACACCTGCTCCATTGTTCTTAAAAATATTGGTTATATATGAATCGTTATTTGAGAACATAAAATGAAGTCCATAGCGCAAATTCTTTTCTGAAACATTTCTCCATATCACGGAGTTGGTAACAAATTCAAAATAGATACCATCACGGTGACCATTGACCGTATTGGCTATGATTCGCATACTGTCACTTTTCCAGCAATGAATACCATTGCCAGTTTGCTGTTCAGATCTATCATATGCGATAAGTGTATTTTTTTCGATCGTGCAGTTAAATCCATATTGAGTGTATATTCCAAAAAAGGTATCTTCCAGGATATTGTTGCGGATAATAACATCCCTGGAATTATAGATCTTGACGCCGGCGTAATCTTCAATACTTGAAAAACCGGAGTGAATAATCTTGAATCCATCTACAACAACAGCATTTGCTTTAATCGATATGATCTCATATTGATGATCCCCATCCAAAACAGGGCGGTTCAACCCTATCAAAAAAATGCTTTTATTGATAAGCAGATTTTTTTCATGATAATGCCCTGCTTCAACAAAAATACTGTCGCCGGCAACAGCGATATCAATTGCTAACTGTACAGAATGAATGCTTTGATCTTTTCCAACACGTATCAATTTTGCCCATGATGAATATGTAAGAAGAAGGCAGGTCAATATGGAAATAGAATTTTTCACTTTTCCTTGAGGTCTTTCCAATTAATCATTATACCGGGATAGCGTTCTTGTATTTTAAAAAGGCTATCCTTAGTATCGAATGCTGCTATATTACCTCCCATGGGGCTTCTTAGTTCATCATTCTTTAAAAGAAGAGATGCATTTGAGTTGATGAGATTGTGATCGCCACAGAAATTTGTAAAATAGATATTTTTTATAATTCCCGGTTCTAGGTCTTTTGTTTTCAAATAAGATAATATGCATTGCATATCATCAAACTTATAAATTTTTCCTTTTGTTGTTACGATCTCGGCCCCAAAACGCATATCACTGATCGTCATTTTACAGGAATAACAATGATCGGTGCCGGCCTTTATAGATTCTGGCCCCATGTTACAAGATGTCAGGATGGCCATTATAACAAAAGAAGCTGCTGTGGATGCTGAGGCAGTGGTTAATTCACTTTTGTATTTTCTCGTCCTGTTCATTCTCCATACCAGTATGGTACAAAAAAGCAACAATGCTCCAACTGCAAGAAATATCCATCCACCAATATTGGGCATTGAGTATGCACCAAAATTCAACAATTGTTTAAAACCGATCAGTGGAGGCTGGTAAGCCATTCCGGGAACAATAATAGCTGCTTCAGGATTTAAATTATGTCCATAGTTATATTCCCATCTCCAGAAATCATACATGGCGATTATGCCGAAGCTCACAAACAAGGCACACAGTATATAAAGCAATTTCTTTTGTCCAAGAACAGCTACTAACAAAAATGCTGCTGCAAAAGATCCGATGATATAAGGCAAAAAACTAAACTCAGGAAAGTCGGCTGTATGCAGCGTTTTCATTCCAATGTAATGGTTCAACCCGTTGATAATATCTACGTTGCCACTCAGCTTGTCCGGGTATATAAGCAACATCAGCCCCTCAGGATACTGTGGCGCTACCAGGTCAATTTTCCACAAGGGTACAAACAGCACGGGTATCAATGCCAGGCCGCAAAGGCAAACCACGATCCTTATCCAGGGTTTTAGCTTTTGATTTTTTACTTTCATCAGTTTATTAGTTAATTAGAAACGAACTACCAGGTAAGTTGTTGGTCAGGCGACCCAACACCGGCACAACAGATTTCCAGGCCGAACTTGTCGAAGCCGGGGTCAAACGTGCATTTATTTTTTTGTTGAATCAGAAGCAGGATAATTTTTACCTGTACTGAATAACAATGGCACCGTACTACCGGCAGGCGATACACGAATATATCCCGACATCTCCTGGTGTAATGCACTACAGAAATCAGTGCAATACATCGGGAACATGCCAACTTTGTCCGGACTCCATTTTAATGTCTGTGTTTCGCCCGGCATGATCAGCAACTCAGCATTTGAAGCGCCTTTGATCGCAAATCCATGTGGCACATCCCAATCCTGTTCAATGTTTGTAACATGGAAAAAAATTTCATCCCCCATTCTTACTCCTTCAATATTATCAGGAGTCAGGTGAGATCGTATGGCTGTCATGTACACATGTACTTTGCTTCCCTCCCTCACAACTTTTGTTGTTCCTTCTCCATTAGAAAAATATGGATGCTTATTATTTTCCATTTTAAAAAACTTCAACGAGTTGTTCCTTATAAGATCTGCAGGCACTATCTGCGCATAATGCGGCTCACCAATGGTTGGATAATCCAGGATCAATTGCATTTTATCACCACTGATATCATACAATTGAGCGCTCTGAGATAATTCAGGGCCTGTTGGCAAGAACCTGTCTTTTGTGATTTTATTATAGGCGACTAAATATTTACCGTACGGTGTTTTCGTGTCACCGCCCGCAACGGTAAGGTGGCCAACTGAATAATAAGTTGGAACTCGATCCAATACTTTCAGGTCTTTAATATTCCATTTAACCACTTCCGATGAAACAAACATCGAGGTATAGGCGTTACCGTTATTATCAAATTCTGTATGCAATGGCCCGAGCCCTGGCTTCTTTACTTCGCCATACAACACTGATTCATATTTCAAGATCGGAATACCTTCAAATTCCCCGATATAATCTTTTGCCGCAATTGCTTTTTGTAATTTATCGAAACTGAATACAGGGATCAATGCCGCTAACTTGCCGCTGCCAACAATATATTCTCCTGTGGGGCTCACATCGCATCCATGCGGAGATTTAGGGCAAGGGAAGAAATAACAGATATCTTTTAGTTCTTTGGAATCAAGAACAATGACCTCAGTCCTGATCTCTGAAGTTGCAGTATGGGTTTTTTCGTCATAAACATTATGTGCATATTTCACCGACTGTTTTTTCCCTTTCCCTGCTTTCAGGTATTCTTCTGCTTTTTTCCAGTTCACCGCCATGATAAAGTCCTTGTCTTTTTGCGATGCATTCACTTCCAAT
>JBDSDG010000199.1:0-4676 GCA_039920685.1 Ferruginibacter sp. | reverse complement strand
TCGGAAATTATTCTCCCAATCATCCGGCAGTACTTCTTTTAAAACAGGTAGAAAAAATCGGCTATAAAAATGCAGACCTTATCGTAAGTACATTGGCTAATGCGAAAGAGCACGTCAGGACTGTTATCAAAAAGCCTTTTGATTTCTATTACTTACCAATGGGTGCGGATTTAGATTTTTATAACCTTGCCTCACAGATCCCCGCAGCAGGTATTATGGAAAAGAAACCGGGTGAGTTTATTGTCGGTTATGCTGGAACGTTAGGTACGGCAAATGCTCTTACTGTGATCTTTGAAGCAGCGGATTCCCTTCGTATTTCTCACCCGCATATTAAATTTGCCATTATTGGAGACGGTCCGTTGAAAGCAGGATTCCAGGAAAAATACAAGCACCTCCAGAATATCATTTTTTTTCCGGCGGTCAGAAAAATGTCGCTGCAACCGCTTTTAGCTAATATGGATCTTGTAATAAATACCTGGCTTAATATCCCCATCTACAGGTTTGGGATCAGCCCTAATAAGTGGATAGATTATATGTTTGCTGCAAGGCCTATCCTGGTTGCTTACAGTGGGTACAAAGGTATAATTGATGAGTCAGGCTGTGGAATGTTTGTTCCGGCAGAAGATAAGGGGTCGCTTATTAAAGCAATTGTTCAATTTTCTGAAATGACTGTTGATGAACGCACATTGATGGGACAAAAAGGGAAAGACTATTTAATAAATAACCTTTCCTATGAATCACTTTGTAAACCTTACTATAAAATATTGGATTCGATTATCAATAAAAAAATACAAGTTGCATAATAAATCCTGTTGTTCGTGTTAGTTCACGATCCTTCTTGAAAATTGGTCTCTTCTTAAACACCTCATGGTTATCTCAAAATCATTAAGCCGGTCCTGGATTTTTTGACCGTGGTACAGCTTTGTTATTGCTATCACCTTTATTTCTCACGTTGATATATTATTAAGCATTGCCAATAATGGCAAAGCGTTTTTCTTTCAAGCCGCCCGGAAAACGGGAGCGAAGTTTAAAATAATAAAGCTTAAAACAGGTTAACAAAAAAGGCATGGTTGGCGTTTCATTACCAGATCATACGCGAATAACATTCAGGGGAATATTTTGAGAATGTCGGGCTTCACCTGTTATTATCAGAATACCTTACTTTGTATGAAGAATTTCAAAAGAAGATACCTAAGGAAAGACTAACGGCTGGGTAATGAAAAAAAATATTGAATAAAATATGAGATATATTTTTGCAGGAAATAGGGATATAGCTGTTTGGGTACTCCAAGATTTAATTGCTGCTGGATTTTCACCTGAAATGTTGTGGATTCCTGATGAAAAAACTGCATCTCATACTGACGAATTAAGAAATCTCTCAAAGCTGCCCGACTCTCATATCATTACAGGGAAGAAATTTCTTGAGCAATCAAATATTTCCGAGGTTAACAGTATCCGACCAGATTATATTTTCAGCATCCATTACCCATACATAATCCCCAAGAATATCCTGGTGTTACCAAAATATGGATTTTTAAATCTTCACCCATCTTTTTTGCCTTTTAATAAAGGATGGCACACACCAACGTGGGCAATTCAGCAAGGAACACCTGCCGGTGCCACACTTCACTTCATGACAGAAAAGTTAGATATGGGTGATATCATTGTACAAGAAAAAATTCAAATTGAATCAGGTGATACTGCAAATTCACTTTATAAAAAAATTAAACAATTGGAGAGAACGATCTTCAAGAATGCTATCCCGGATCTTTCCAGGTTTCACCTTCCCTCCAAAGTTCAATTAGATGAAGGTTCATCTCATTTAAAAGCTGACTTATTTAATTTTAAGGAAAGAAAAATCGAATTAGGTAGAAAATATGTAGCTGAAGAACTATTAAAAGATCTTCGAGCTTTTACAACTAACCAGGATGAAGAGGCAATGTATTTTGAAAAAGATGGGGAACGATATTATGTTCAGGTAAAAATTTTTAAGGATATTGTTTAGAGATTGAAACTTAAAATTGTTAGTAACATTTATTCATAGAGCACATGTGCAGCTATATTTACACAATCAATCCTAAAAGAACAATTCAAATGTGCGAAGAAGAAGAAATCCATACCTACTACAGCTTTTTTGGAAGTATGGCATTAGCTAACGGTAATGATTGTGAACCTAACGCAATAAAATAATAACCAGGTTTTATCAACTAATCAATTCTCTCAGACTTTTGAATAAAGAAAAAATATGGCTTTCTTCCCCGCATATGGGTGGTAAGGAACAATCATTTGTTGCCGAGGCCTTTGATACGAACTGGGTTGCGCCTCTTGGGCCAAATGTAGACGGTTTTGAAAAAGATATAGCCGATTATTTAGGTGAAGAAGTTCATGTTGCTGCACTTTCATCGGGAACTGCGGCCATACACCTCGGCCTCATCCTTTTACAGGTAAAAGCAGGGGATGAAGTCATCTGTCAAAGCATGACATTCTCAGCTTCTGCCAACCCTATTGTATACCTGGGAGCAAACCCGGTATTCATTGATAGCGAACCGGAAACATGGAATATGAGTCCGGCAATTTTAGAAGAGGCGATCATTAACAGGATGAATGCTGGCATAAAACCAAAAGCGATCATTGTAGTTCATTTGTATGGGATGCCCGCTAAAATGCAGGAAATAATGGCCATAGCAAAAAAATACAATATTCCGGTTTTGGAAGATGCCGCGGAAGCACTGGGTTCTTCTATAAATAAACATCAGTGTGGAACATTTGGAAATATTGCTATATTATCCTTCAATGGAAATAAAATAATCACTACATCCTCTGGTGGTGCTTTGGTTTCTAAAGATGCAGGTTTTATAAAAAAAGCTACTTTCCTTGCAACGCAGGCACGTGATATTGCTCCACACTATGAACATTCCCAAATTGGGTATAATTACAGGATGAGTAATATATGCGCCGGTATTGGAAGGGGCCAGATGATCGTACTCAAGGATCGGATCCATCAACGCAGGAATAATTATGAATACTATAGATCAGCCCTTTCAATATTACCTGGATTTTCTTTCCTGGTAGAACTGCCAGGTTTCTTCAGCAACCGTTGGTTAACGGCAATAGTGATAGACCCTTTAATTTCCAAAGGTATAACCAGTGAAATTTTAAGGTTGGAACTGGAAAAATCAAATATTGAATCAAGGCCGTTATGGAAGCCAATGCACCTGCAGCCTGTATTTTCAAAATCATTATATTTTGGGACTGGTTTTTCAGACCAACTTTTTAAAACAGGCTTATGTTTGCCCAGCGGTTCTAATCTTTCGCAACAAGACCTGGAAAAAGTAATCAATATCATAGTTAAGAGTTGTAAATAGTAGTATTATGCCCTCTGATTGTAATATAATTATCATAAATACACTTTAGATAAATTATTATATAACTATGGCACAGTTTTATAAGCTAATCATTTATAAAACTGGTTTAAGTTATAAGAGCGTAGTGGCATTCAAAAGATAACTGTTGAAATATGTATTAAATCAGTATCTTGTGGATGCTACTAATGAAAATTCGACTCCCTTAACTTTAAGACGAACCTTGTAGAAAAACTATTGATGGCAATATTTTTCTTTGTAAAATTGTGTTCCTGACTCTTATTATTGATACGAGGCGGAATTGAAATGAAATTATAAAGTTATGTCGAAGCGGATCTTAAATAAATTTGCACCCCGGTGGATAATTTTCAGTTGTGATCTGATCCTGATTAACAGCATTTTTTTATTTTCCTTTTTCCTCATCAGGCACTTTTCCGTTAATCTCCCAGATATCATCGCTTTTTTACCTGCCTTAATGATCAATACTGCAGTTTTTATTGCGTGTATAATCGGTTTTCCAATTTATAAAGGGATCATCAGGTATTCGGAGATCAATGATATAATTCGAATTGTGAAATTCTCCGTATTACAATTTGCATTATGGATGGGAGTTTATTTTCTTGGCTTCTTCACTTCTGTGTTTGAGATAGTGCCCATGACCTTATTGATCATAAACCTATTTGGTGTCATTTTTATCCTGGTATCATTCAGGCTATTGGTAAAGGAGGTTTATTTTAAAGCGATCTCGAAACCGATGATCATGCACAAAGCCGTGATCTACGGTGCCGGAGCAATGGGTCAGGTAGCAAAGAAAGTACTGGAACAAGACATGCAAAACAAGACGATCGTTATTTGCTATATTGATGATAGTGCGTCAAAGATTGGGAAGAACCTGGAAGGATTACCGATCTACAATGCAGCAAGTGACAAGCTCGCAAGTCTCTTAAGTGAGAAGGCCATTACGCAGTTATTTATTGGTATTGATAAGCTGTCTGTAGAAAGGAAGATCGCCATAACAGACATTTGTACTCCGCTAAATATTAAGATAAATGTGATCCCTCATGCCAGCCAATGGGCTGGAGGCCTGTTCCAAAAGAACCAGGTGAAAGGTTTGAATATTGAGGAACTTCTGGAAAGGGATGAAATCAACCTGCCCCACGATATTTTAGAAGGAACTTACCAAAATGCAACCATACTTGTTACAGGAGCTGCAGGATCTATAGGAAGTGAAATATGCCGGCAACTCGCGAAAATTCAATTTAAAAAACTTATATTATTAGATCAGTCGGAATCTGGTTTATTTGACCTGGAATA
>JBDSDG010000198.1:0-3614 GCA_039920685.1 Ferruginibacter sp. | reverse complement strand
TTATCGTGCAGGAAATGAAAAATGGAAAAGGGATCATAAGTTTTGAAGATCTAAAAAATTATAAGGCAATTGAAAGGAACCCTGTTGAATTTGATTATAAAGGTTCACACATTATTACTATGCCCTTGCCAAGCAGTGGTGGAATTCTTTTGCAACAGATGATGAAGATGGTGGAGAACCGGAATATTGCATCAATGGGATTCCTTTCTACCAGGTCTGTGCAATTGATGATTGAAGTTGAACGGCGAGCGTATGCGGACAGGGCGCAGTTCATGGGAGATATAGATTTTGTAAAAGTTCCTGTAAGAACGCTGGTAAGCCGGAAATATTTGGAAGAAAGGATGAAGGATTATGATCCATCCGTAGCTGGAAATAGTGTTGCGATAACTTCAGGTGTGATCAGGGAAAGCGAAGAAACAACTCATTTGAGTATTATTGATGCTGAAGGAAACGCGGTGGCTGTTACCACCACTTTGAATGGAAGCTATGGTAGCAGGACCGTGGTAAACGGAGCAGGTTTTTTGCTTAATAATGAAATGGATGATTTTAGTATCAAGGCAGGTGTTCCAAATATGTATGGTGCGATCGGCAATGAAAAAAATGCAATTGCCCCGGGAAAAAGAATGCTAAGCAGTATGACTCCGACGATCGTATTAAAAGATAATAAGCCGGTAATTGTGGTTGGAACCCCCGGTGGCACAACGATCATCACAAACGTATTTCAAACCCTGGTGAATATACTGGAGTTCAACCTGGATCCTGCTACTGCTGTAAACGAACCGAAATTTCATCACCAATGGCAGCCTGATACCGTTTTTGTTGAACACGCATTTCCAATTAAAACGATAACAGATCTTCAATTAATGGGATATACAGTTAAAGAAAGGGAAGCGATCGGGAGGACCGAATTGATACAGATCAGGTATAAGCCTAAGAGGCAGATCTCGGGGATCGCTGATAGTCGTGGTGATGATGATGCCGCAGGTTATTAGCTGTAAAGAACATAAACCGTAATTTTACAATTCTTATGAAAAATTTGAAACCACTGATCTCTTGTATTTTGCTTATTTGTTGTTCTATCAGCCAGGCACAAACGCGGCTGGCGGTTAAAGGCGGATTTAATTATTCAACAGCAAGGGCATATTATAATAGTGTTAAGCAATCGACCGGGTATGTTGCAGGCGCAAATTTTAGAATACAGGCGGAAACCATTTTTGAAGGCCGCTTATATTTTACTCCTTCGATCTCCTATAACAGCAGGGGATATGTGATCCGTGCAGATAGTAACCGTAATGATGAAAACCGCAGCATCATACATTATGGCAGTATTGCTCCACTATTGAGTTTCCATTTTGGCGATCCTGGCAAAAGCTTGTTTCTCACTGCAGGTCCGATACTTGGAGTTGCAATTTCTGGCAGAGAAAAGATCAAGGTTAATAATATAACTGCAACCTCGAAAATGAAATTTACCACTACCAGTGAGTACGGGTTGTTTGACCTTGGATTATATGGAGCACTTGGTTATAAAATAAAAGCGATTTCTGTTGAAGCCGGATATTATTTTGGCTTTGCCAGTATTAATAACAACGAAGAATTAGACAAGCGAAATATAAGAAACAGGTCGTTCAATATAACTTTGGGCTATTATTTTAAAACTTATAAGTAGACTACAATTAATTTTGAGGCTGTTTCCTGTCTAACACGTTCATTCCCCGTGAACTAAATATTTCATAAAATAAGGCATTGAATTTGCGTGTACGGGCCGATTGGCTACTTTTGCAAATATTTATTATTCTGCGCAAAACCATCAAAATATTAAAAAGGGTTATCCTGGTAGTTCTACTGCTGGTTTTTGTTCTGTATGGGTTGCTTCATTTCTCTCCTGTGCAAACATGGCTTGCAAAGCAGGTGACCTCAGTACTTTCTAAAGAATTGCATACAAGGGTTACCGTTAAGCGGATCAATTTTGCATTCTTTAATAAACTATCCGTTGAAGGGCTGATGGTAGAAGACCGTAAGAAAGATACGATGATCTATGCCGGTGCAGCCAAGGTCAATATTACTGACTGGTTCTTTTTTAAAGATAAGATCACACTTCACTATTTGTCTATGGAAGATGCGATCGTCAATATGGATCGCACAGATTCCGTCTGGAATTACCAATTTCTCATCGATTATTTTGATTCACCCAAAAAAAATAATAAGAAATCCGGTGGAGTTGAATTTGATCTCCAGGAGGTGCATCTAACTAATATACGATTAAACAAGATCGATAAATGGATCGGGCAAAACATGATCGCTTCATTAAAAAAGGTAGATCTGAAAATGCAGGGCATTGATTTTAAGAAAAATGAAATAATCATTGATGCTATGTACCTGGGAGACCCGCGGTTCTCTCAATATGATTACCAGGGGCTAAAGCCTGCCCAGGCAGACCTGTCAACGATCATTGAAAAAATACCGGGCGTGTCTGCATTCCAATGGAACAATTCGGGTTGGGTTGTCTCATTAAAAAAATTAACGATCGAGAATGGCATTTTCTCGAACGACCGTGAAACGCTGCGGCAACCTTATGTTGATAGGTTTGATGGACAGCACCTGGGATTTTCAGCCATAACAGGAACGATCAATAATGTTTTATTCCGGAATGATACACTTCGTGCGGATATCGCTTTGACTGCAAAAGAACGAAGTGGATTACTTGTAAAAAAACTGTCAAGCTCAATGAGGCTTACGCCGGCGATCATGGAATTTGATAAGCTGGATCTGTTGGTCAACAACAGTCATTTAAAGAATTATTATGCGATGGAGTATAATAATTTTAACAATGACATGAGTAACTTCTTAAATGATGTAACATTAGAAGCAAGGTTCCAGGATTCCAAAATAAGCAGTGAGGACCTTGCGCTATTTGCACCACAGCTCGCGAACTGGAACCGTGTATTTTACCTGGAAGGAAATGCAAAGGGAACGGTAGATAATTTCTCTGCAAAAAAGCTAAAGGTAAGAACAGGAAATACAATTGTGGATGGGGATATTGCCATGAGAGGTTTACCCGATATAAATACTACTTACATAGATTTTAAGGGAAACAATTTTCAAACCACGTATGCCGATCTTGTTGCGATCATTCCTTCTTTGAAGAATGTTACACAACCACAGCTAAGTAAACTCGGCAGTATATATTACAAAGGCAATTTCACGGGATTTTTAAATGACTTTGTTACGTACGGTACCATCTCAACAAACCTTGGTGTTATAGCTGCTGATCTCAATATGAAACTGCCCGCAAATGGGGAGCCCTCTTATTCCGGGAAGATCGTAACACAGGGATTCAGGTTAGGCCAGTTCATCAACAACAGCGAGGTTGGCAGGATTTCCCTCAGTGGAAAAGTGGCGGGAAGCGGCTTCCAGCTAAAAACATTGAATGCGAACTTTAATGGAAGCATTCATCAAGTTGAATTCAATGGATACAATTACCAGCGTTTATCCGTTAACGGTAATTTCAAAAAAAGCCTGTTTACCGGGCATTTAACCATCGATGATCCAAACCTTCAGGTTAAGAGTCTCGATGGCACATTAAGTTTGTCAGGAAAAGAAATTGCTTTCAATCT
>JBDSDG010000197.1:0-3955 GCA_039920685.1 Ferruginibacter sp. | reverse complement strand
AGCATTCATGTCAACGAAAGGCATGTGCAATTCTTTTTCATCTGCATCCTGTCCCTGCAGTTCATGAACAATATCTGCAACCGGCAGGCCCTTCTCAAGGCACGCGACCGATAAGGTTCTCTTACCTTTACAACAATAGTCAAGATCATGTTTTTCCAATACAGGTACATACTGTTGATGGTTGATCACAAGTGAAGCAAGTGTTTGTTCTGTAATGTCTGTCATAAAATATTTTTTATGAAGTTCAGGACATTGCATTTACAGTATTATGATTGAGATCATTTTTGAACTTTATTTTGCTGGCTCATATTAATAATTACCAAACCCTCAAACATTACAAACGCGGCACCAAACAACATTTCATTTATGAAAGGGATCATATTATAATTTAAAGAGGCTATTCCGTGGACCATCAATAATATTTCATTAGTAATGATACCGGAAATAAATACAACAAGCCCTGTTATAGTTATTTTTGAAATGCTGATAAGTTTATCAGCCACCATGTGACCAAGTATATATATTGTTATAATACCCAATAATACAAGATGCAGGTAACCTATAATGATTGGCCTGAATCCATATGACAGATCACTTAAAGAAGGAATAACCGAACCCAATTGTAATAATAATTTTATAGACAATGCGATCCCAGATAATTTAAATAGACTTTGGGCTACGGGGGAAAGCACTTTTAGTAAATGCCTTTCATGATATAATGATCTTAAAAGCCATGCCCAGCCAGCTACTTGTGCAAATGCCGCCAGTACGATTATCACATATATCCATACAGGCAAATTCATCCATAGCACTGATAAAAAGTATGCAGGTATAAATGCTGTCACAAATAATCTGAATATCATTTTTAAAGTACTACCGGTAAAGCCTGCAAGGACTAATTTTTCTGCCAGCAATCCCATGCACGCAAAAAAGAACCATCCATTGTACTGAAAATGCAGGTAAAAATATTCTGCAACCAAATACCAGTTCTGGTGAACAGTTTTCGTGACCATCATTGTTGCCAGTGCAAAAACTCCCAGCGAGGAAATTACATTAAACAACAGGGCGGCTTTGTACCATGCTTTTGCAATATTCTTGTTTTGTAATCGATTAAGGTCAACCCAGTACATCACCGCAAAAACATAAGAAACGAATACTGAAAGCGTGGAGAATAATATTGAAAAGGATCCATATCCCTGTATCGGAAAAGAGAGGAGCATTCCATAAGCTGTCACAAGGTTGGCTAATAATATCCAATTGTACTTTCTTAAAATTTCAACACCTGCATTTACGGCTAAACTGGAAACCAGCAATACCATTAAAGCCTGGGTGACCCATCCTGCAAAAGCAAAATGGGAATGCCCATGCAATAAATGTTTTTGATCTATAAACGGAAGGGCAAAGGCGATCTTATATCTTAGGATGACACCAATTGAAGCAACGAGCAGTAAGTTGAATAATGATATCCGTATCCAACGCTGTAAAGAAAATTGCATTTAAACTATTTAGGCAAAATAACGGGAGCTTGTTTGGCGTTGGTATGATTTCAATCATAAATCAACAATACACCTTACCTTTTTCTATCACCAGTTGGCCTTTTCCCTGTAGAGATCTGATAGCTCGTATAACCGTTTCCACACGCATGCCTGTCATATCTGCGATTTGTTGCCTGGTAAGGTTCACCCTGTTGCAATCGGTACAGACATTTTTGTTGGTGAGTTTGAAATAATTAAGCAGTGTTGAGATACTATGTTCAGGGTCGTGTTTAGCTACTTCCTTTAAAATAAAAAATTTAAATCGCAGCCGCTCTGCGAGTAATTTGTTGAAGGAATTGTGGATCTTGTGGTTTTCTATGATCAGTTGAAGGAAAATGGGTTTGTGTAAACGGATAACTACAGAATCAGTATCAGCTATGGCAGTTGCTGCATATTTACCATCGTCAAAAAGCGGCAGTTCTCCAAAGCTTTCGCCCGGACTTATAACCCCTTGGAGAAATTCTGAGCCATCCTCGTATACATTCACCCATCGTACTCTTCCTGAAACCAATTGAAAATAAAAATGGCATTCACTTTCCTCCATAAAGATCATTTCACCTTGTGCTACTTTTTTAAAAGCAGCTCCCCACGTTAGCAAAATATCTATGTCAATCATTTAAAAATATTTGAAACTGTTTGTAATTATCCTTCAAAACTATCCCGTGTTGTGGTGGAGTGGGATGATATGTAACAGTCAATTATATGAGTTTCCTCATATTTTTTAAAGATTGTACACTGGAACCGGCTCCTGTAAGGTACCCTTTTCTGCAAGAAGCTCAGAATTTATATTCAGTTAACTATTTATGATTTAACGCATAATGTCCGCCCATTTTCTATTGTAATGTTGTAAAATCCAAATTCATCAATTAAAAAAATTCAAACATGAAGAAATTAACTGTTATTCTGGGCCTCTTGATCTTTATCGCTGCCTGTAGTAATAATGATACCAGGTCTGCTTCAGACTCGGATCAATTTGATTCCACTGCCATCGCAACAAAAGACGCAAACCCGTCTTATGATCCACATAGGGGAGAAGGTAAATTTAAAAAAGTAGACCTGCAAGCTAGTTTAGATGGTGCCATGGCAACAAGTGGGGAGAAGGTATACAGCGTGAAATGCAGCGGTTGTCACAAAACCACAGATGAAAAGTTGGTAGGTCCGGGATGGAAAGGCGTTACAAGTCGCCATGCTCCTGAGTGGATCATGAATTTTATAACAAACACTGACGCAATGTTAGATAAAGATCCAAAAGCACAGGCACAACTCGAGATATGCCTTGTGCGTATGCCAAATCAAAACCTGGCAGATGAAGACGCCAGGGCATTGCTGGAATATATGAGGAAGAATGACGGAGTGAAATAACAAACTGATCGTGATCTCATGTTAATGAAACTGCAACCTGTTGTGTGGGTTGACAACAAAACTATGTCTGCAAATAATAAACACCTTAATAAGAACAATATGAAAAAGATTAAAACAATGGCAATAGCAATCATTGTGATGATGCTTGCACTAGGCAGCTGTAAACCAAAGAATACCAGCAATGCAGTCAGCTCTGATGCTGCAGCAAAAACCTATGTTGCACCGGGGAAATATGATGGATTCTACAATTTTGTGTCGGGAGGATTTAGCGGTCAGATGAGTGTGTATGGATTACCCTCAGGCCGTTTGTTGCGTGTTATCCCTGTATTCTCCGTGGATCCCGAAAAAGGTTGGGGATATAGCGAAGAGACTAAGCCAATGCTAAATACTTCTCACGGTATGGTGCCATGGGATGATCTTCACCATGTTCAACTTTCCAAAACAAATGGAGATTATGATGGGCGCTGGCTTTTCGGGAACGCCAACAATACTCCGCGTGTAGCAAGAATTGATTTGAAATCATTTCGTACCGCAGAAATAATTGAATTGCCAAACAGCAGTGGCAATCATTCTTCTCCATTTATAACTGAAAATACAGAATATATAGTGGCAGGCACCAGGTTCAGTGTGCCACCTGACGATGCCAATGGTGATGTGCCTATCAATTCTTATAAGCAAAATTTTAAAGGCACTATAAGTTTCATTAGTGTTGGAAAAGAAGATGGAAAGATGGACATAGCATTCCAGATCCAATGCCCGGGTTTTAATTTCGATCTGAGCAGGGCAGGTAAAGGTGTTTCCCACGGGTGGTTCTTCTTCTCATGTTATAATACGGAGCAAGCCAACACCTTATTGGAAGTGAATGCATCACAAAAAGACAAGGACTTTATCATGGCGGTGAACTGGAAAAAAGCAGAGGAATACCTGAAAGCTGGTAAAGGGAAAAAACAATCGGTGAAATATGCGCATAATCTTTATGACGAAAAAACACATACTGCAACTTCAGAGATCAGGACTGAGGTCATTGTTCTTGATTCCAAAGAACTAAAAGATATCTG
>JBDSDG010000196.1:0-15490 GCA_039920685.1 Ferruginibacter sp. | reverse complement strand
AACCAAATTGAAGTCCTACCTCGTGAGCCCCGGTACCACCAGCATAAACACTGATCGGTGCTCTGTAATAATCGTAGGAGTAGGCTATCCTTACACGCTGTAATATGCTAAATCCAGCCTGCAGGCTCCAAAATTGCTTCACCCTCCAGTTCAAAGCCCACCAAACTTTATCCTGGTAGTCTACTTTCATTCCGAAATCAAATTCACTAGGTGAATGCGCAATTACCCTGGCCATAGCATTTGGTATGATAAAAATATCGTCCCCTGTCTGGATCTTGTAATTAGCAGTAAAAACAAAATGACGGTATAACCTGCCGCCCTCCTTGGAGTTCGGAACATTTGCAAGCTCAAGCTTGCTTTGTATCAGTTGGCTCACGGCAGCGCCAACACTAAGTTTTTTATTTGTCCAATAAACACCTGCACCCGCATCAATAGCGGTCTTCTTGTCTTTTGCTCCTAATAACGGATCGGTTGTGCCAAGCCCTGTAAGTTTACTTTTATCTATAGCATATTGAAGCCCTCTTAATTCTATCCCAATCCCTAACTGGCTTTTTGCCCCGGTCTTAATATGATACGAATAAGCAAATTGAATTCCTGTCCGGCTGGTTGGTCCCGTCTCATCCCTATAAATATATGCTGCGATACCTGCCTTTAATTTTGGCAAAGTTGCATCACCATAAACCATAAAAGTTCTTGGATTACCAGGAAAAGATGACCACATACTCCGATACGAAACACCCAACAAACTTTCACCTGTTATCCCTGCAGCACCGGGGTTATACATGGCATTATGCTGTAAGTATTGACTGGTAAAATGTAATTGCTGACTTTTAACGGCATTGGCAGACACAATTATGGCCGCGATGATGTATAGTTTTCTCATAAACAAGTGTTGATAGTCTTTAAAAATACTATTATTTTGTTAAAAAAATCATTGGGGTGTAAAACATTTAGTCCACAGCTTTCAATTCGATGCCGTGCAGATTGGTTAACTGATCAATGATCCTTTCAAGCTTATTAATTGGAATGCCGCAAATTATTTCGCAGAAAAGTTGCATATCCTGCTTAATGATCGTACAATTCCCTTGCTTTAAAATCTGCATTACATCGTTCAACCTCGTATAATCGAATTGTATCAAATAAACCTTTTCAATTTGTTTTTGGATCACTGGAATTGTTTGCAATACAAGTGCAGTGGCGGTTTTGTATGCATTTATCAGTCCCGGAACACCAAGCAATGTCCCGCCAAAATAACGTACAACGATCACTGAAATATTTGTGAGATTACGGCTATCTATTTGTCCAAGGATCGGCTTTCCTGCGGTGCCTGGTGGTTCACCGTCATCGTTTACCCTGAAATTATCATTGTTGAGACCGATCCTGTATGCAAAGCAGTGGTGAACTGCCTTCGGATGTTCTTTTTTCAGGGATTGCAAATGCTTTTTGAAGATAACAGAATCTGTGATTGGGAGAGCATAGGCGATAAATTTACTGCCCCTGTCTTTGAATTCCTCCGATGATGCCTGGTCGATCGTATAATAATACTCAGCTATTTTCAAATCCCATGGTTATAAGGTAACAGAATTTTTTTGACTGTAATAAATGATCTCGTCATCGCGGATGATTTCTTTTTTCTTAGGAATACTATTTACAACAGGGGCATTAATTCCGCTCCCGAGAAAAAGTTTTTGATTGGTAATTATCCTGGCTTCATCCCACATGCCGGAATCAATAAGGGATTGCAATAAAATTGTTCCGCCTTCTACAAGAAGTGAGATCAAATTCCGCTGCCTTAATATACTCAGCGTGACCGCGATCATATTTTCCGAGGCCCCGGTTTTATAATAGGTAGTATTGCCTTCTTCTGCTTGGCGGATTGTATTGATGATAATGGTTGGAATGCTATTATCCAGCAAATGATGTGTTGAAGGGATCTTTAGAAATTTATCAATAACAATCCGCACCGGATCATTGCCTTGCACCAATCGGCTTGAAAGAATTGGATCATCCTGTATTGCTGTCCGTGTTCCAACCATGATAGCCGCTTCTTCACTTCTCCATTTATGGACAAGCCTGTTTGTAAGCTCATTACTTATCTTTACACTGGTTTGATCTGCGTTGGCAATTTTCAGATCATGACTTTGCGCCCACTTCAAAATTATATAAGGGCGTTGTTCTTTTTGAAATGTAAAAAAACGCTTATTCAATTCCAACGATTCTTTCTCCATGATTCCAACGGTAACTTCAATACCAGCCTCTTTCAACCTTTCTATACCTGTTCCATTCACTTTTTCAAAACTGTCTTTGCAACCAATAACAACGCTTGGAATGCGTGATCTGATAATCAGGTCAACACATGGTGGCGTTCTGCCAAAATGTGTGCAGGGTTCCAGTGAAACATACAAGATGCTTTCTTTTATTAAATGCTTTTGGTGCCCGGGAACATTATTTATACAATTAACTTCTGCATGTGCTTCACCATATCTTTCATGATATCCTTCACTGATGATCATACCATCATGTACCAATAATGCGCCTACCATTGGATTTGGAGCAACTTGGCCAGACCCGAGTTCGGCAAGCTCAAGGCAACGATGCATGTATGTTTCATGTATGTCCACCCTTCAAAATTAAGCATAGAAAAATAAAAGTAAGTTTGCAGGGTGACAGTAAATGAAGTATACAAAGCTTATTTAGATGGACTTGAAAAGATATACAGTCGTGGGGAAGTGGAAAGTATAGCAGCGCTTGTATTTGAAAGTATGGCAGGGATCAACAGGGCTGCCATTAAAAAAGACAGGGATAGATTATTAGATGTATCTGTTGTTCAGAAACTAACCGTTAGCTTAAAGAAATTGAAATTGAATACCCCGGTTCAATATGTTTTGGGTGAAGCCTGGTTTTCTGATCTAAAATTTATTGTTTCCCCCGCAGTTTTAATTCCGAGGCCTGAAACCGAAGAGCTTGTTTTAAAGGTCATCAATTACCTCAAGGATTGGTCAAATGCATCATTGTTAGACATTGGGACGGGAAGTGGCTGTATACCGATCTCCATAAAAAAAATCCTTCCGCACTTAAAGGTAACAGCCATTGATAAGAGTATTGAAGCACTTGCAATTGCAAGGGAAAATGCCACTATTTACAAAACAGGGATAGATCTTTTTCAAAATGATTTTCTTGATGAAGCCGGATGGAATAATTTCCCGGTGTTTGATGTCATCGTGAGTAACCCTCCCTATATCCCCTTTGGTGAAAAAGAAATGATTGATAAAAATGTTGCTGATTTTGAACCTGCCATAGCTTTATTTGTGGAAGATGACAGACCGCTTATTTTTTATGAAAAGATCGCCCGGTTTGGTAAACAGCATTTAAAGACAGGTGGGAAGATATTTGTTGAAACGCATGAATTATTTGCTGAGCAGGTTGATGAGTTGTTTGAGAACGCGGGATATATTTCTTCAATAGAACTGGATATGCACGGAAAACAAAGAATGGTGATTGCTACTCGTCCCGGCCAGTAACTGTTGCAGAAGTAGTGGCTCCTAATTTTCTTGCTGCCTTCATTACCTTTACAACTTCGCCCCATTCAGTTATCGCATCTGCATTGATCACAACTGCAGGTTTAACGCTATCTCCTTCGTTGATGTATTTTCGTAATTCAGAAACCAGGGAATCACTGATGATCTTTTTTGTGCCAACAAAAAAATTCTTATCCTTATCTACACTTACAACAACGCTTTGCTTTTGCTTGGTGTCACTCTTAGCTTTGGGCACACTCATTTTTATAACATTTGGATTTGCGAGTGTTGATATCATCAGGAAGAACATGAGCAGTATGAACAAAATATCGTTCAGCGGACCAGTGTCCACTTCTGAATGTTCATCGCGGTATTTTGTTTTTCTTAAAGACATCTTTTTGAATGATGAATTTTGAATGATGAATTTTGAATTAAAAGCAGTGCAAATTAAGTCAAGCAACTAGTTGAACTAACGATCCATTATTAATTCTTAATTCTTAATTACCTGGTCGGTTCCTGTAATACATCAATAAAATCACTGCTCGCTGCTTCCATCCTGTTTGATGTCCGGTTTATCTGTGTGTCAAGATAACTGTGGCCCAGGTACGCAAGCATACCAATGATCAATCCACTGGCCGAAGTGATCAGCTTGATATACATCGCATCAGCGATCTGGCTGATCGATGGATTGCTGATAGTCGCAAACTCTTTTAATAATATTACAAGTCCAACGATCGTTCCTACGAATCCAAATAAAGGCGCGATACGTGCAATTACAGAAAGCATGGTAAGGTTTTTCTCCATTTTATACATCTCCAGCTTTCCTACTATCTCCATACTCCTTTCAATTGCATCTATGGGTTTTCCTATACGTTGTATCCCTTTATCGATCATCCTTGCAACAGGATTATTTGTATTCTTTGTGAGACTTCGTGCGGCGGTTATGTTGCCATTTGTAATGTGATCGCGAATTATATTCATGAAATTATCATCGATCTTTCCTGCTTTGCGGATAACCATTAAACGTTCTATAAAAAAATACACGGCGAGCGCAAACAATATACCAAGTGGTATCATCAGTGGGCCGCCTTTGCTCAGCATTCCCCAAACTGATTCAACCTGGGCTGCCGATGCGGCGGTAGTGTTTAAACTGTCTGTCTGTAAAAAGATGTCAAACATAGTAGATCGTTTGCTGATTTTTAAATTTATAATTCGCTAAAGTTACCGGGTGTATATCCTGCAATAAAACGAAGAAATGCCGCAATGCTGCTTAATGAACTGTTAATCTTATGATGATGTTACCTCACACCTCGCGATGCGCACTCATTGGTGAAAACGCAGGTATGCAAACACTCCAGTATTCACATTCTTCTTCAAATGGATTACTGTAACGCACGCGGCTGCCTTTTTTAATAAGTATACTTTGCCCCGCACTTACTTCTACTTTTTGTCCATCCACTTCAAATAATTTTTTACCACGGCTCACCAAAGTATATTCATCAAATGCTGGATTTTGAAAGGGTTCACTCCAGCCTTTTGGTGCGATCATGTGTGCAATACTGATAGCCTCGTCTTTTGAAGTGGCAAGTCCGAAGTGCTCCTCGATAAGTTTACCATCCGTAGTTGGAACAACAAATGGATGGTCTTGCTTTATATAACTCATAACATCTAAACAAAAAGTGCCGGTTCGCGACACATTATATTATTTAAATAATTATTTTTTTGATTCCATTTGCTGCATTGCCATGATCTGCTTCATTGTCTTTTCCATTCCATCACTGCCACCATCCAAAAATATCACATTGCCTTTTCCATATTCTGCAAAATTTTTGATAGCCTCAACCCACATGCTGAAAAGGATCACGTTCGTATCAAGGTTGGCCTGTTTCATTTCAGATGCTGCCTGGCTCATTCCTTTTGCAACTTCCTCCCGGAACAATGCAACACCCTGTCCTCTCAATTGTGCAGCCAGCCTTTCTGCCTCTGCCGCGATCTTAATTGCATTTCCTTCCGCCTCAGCTGCTTTTGTTTTAGTGATCAATAACGCCTGCCCTTCATTTTCAGCAGCAGCTTTTAAATTATTAGAAGCAACAACCTTACTCATGCTTGTAATAATTGCTTCATCAAAGGTGATATCATTGATCTGCAGATCCTGTAAATGATAGCCCCAGCTTTCCAGTGCCACATCAACCTGTTCTTTTACATTTTCAACAATATCCCTGCGCACGTTTAGAACCTCTGCCTGTTTTTTAGTAGATACAAAAGCACGAATACTTCCTTCTACGGTACGGATCAGGGCCTGCATCAGGTCTTTATCACTTATGAATTTAAATGCAACCTTCTGGATTGTTTCCTCGTGCTCATTTTGTACAGAATACAATAGCATCGATTTAAAATAAACATTTGCCTGGTCAATTGTGACAGCCTGGAATTCCAATTCCACCGACCTGTTTTGAATACTAACCTTTTTATAGATCTGCTCGAAAAACGGGATCTTGAAATTAAGTCCGGGGCGCATGATGCGACGATATTTGCCGAACATCGTGACAACCCCTATAAGTCCCTGGTTGATGGTGACGAAACATCCCAACAACGCAAACACCAGTAGTAACAACCACCAATAGTCTTTAAGAAATTCCATAATTAAATATTTGCATGAAAGGTAATACTTTTAGAAATAGGACTAAAGTCTTGGTTCTTAGTTCATAGTTAATGAGGCCGTGAAATTTGTGAAGAAGCTATTAGCATTTAGCTGTTAGCCAGGAATGATGTAACTGCTAAAGTGAACCGAACTAAAAACCAGGAACAAGGAACTGAGTTCACTTGTCGCTTTTCTCCTCCCATATCATACTCAAATGCACGATCGTTTCTGCAGACTTCACCATATCATTTACACCGATCCATTCAAGTTTGCTGTGAATGTTTTGCATGCCTGTAAAAATATTCGGACAAGGCAACCCCATATAACTGAGCCTGCTTCCATCTGTGCCGCCACGAATACTTTCTGTCTTAACTTTTAAACCTGCACGCTGTATCGCCTCAGAAGCATAAGCTGCCACCTGCGCATGTTTATCAAGCACTTCTTTCATATTTCTATATTGTTCCTGTTGCACATATTCCATGGTTGTGCCTTTGTATTTGGCAACTACAGTTTGAGCAATAGTTTTCAATCTTGTGTGGTGTGCAGTCAATCCTGCGGTTGTAAAGTCTCTTACAATAAAACTGATGGTCGCTTTTTCTGCAATACCATTAATAGAAACAGGATGTACAAATCCCTCTCTTTTTTCTGTTGTCTCCGGGCTCCATTCATCTTTTGGTAGAGCTTCAAGTACAGCACCGGCAATTTTTATTGCATTTACCAGCTTATCTTTTGCATACCCAGGATGTGCGATAACGCCGTGTATTATGATAGAAGCCGCATCCGCACTGAATGTCTCATCTTCCAGGCTGCCAGCTTCGCCACCGTCAAGTGTATAACCATAATCGGCTCCCAGTTTTTTCATATCAATTTTAGCAGTTCCCTTTCCGACCTCCTCATCCGGTGTGAAAACTATTTTTATTTTTCCATGTTTTGTTCCAGGATTATTCACCAGGTATTGTGCAGCTTGCATGATCACTGCAACGCCAGATTTATCATCTGCACCAAGCAAAGTGTTCCCACTCGCCGTGATAATATTTCCACCAACATGATCATTCAGGTAAGCAGAAGTTGATGCACTCAATACCTGGGAGTGATCTTCAGGTAAAACTATATCTGCGCCATTATAATTTGTATGAAGTACTGGCTTTACATTGGTGCCACTGCAATCAGGGGCTGTATCAACATGGGAACAAAAACAGATCACCGGAACATTTTTTTTATCACTGTTCGAAGGAATGGTTGCATATACATATCCAAATTCATCCAGTTCAACATCACTCAAACCCATCGCATTAAGCTCATTGAATAAAATTTTGCTGAGGTCTTTCTGTTTTCCCGTTGTTGGAAAAGTATTTCCATTCGGATCGCTTTGCGTATCAATTTGTACATAGCGCATGAAACGATCGGTAAGTTCTTGTTCGTTTATGAGTATCATGAAGTAAAAATAAGAAAAACCGATACCGGATACGAGATACCGGATAATAAAGGCGAAATCTTTTTTAAAAAGTGATACGGGATACGAGATGCGGGATAAGAACGATGCGGGATTACAGATAATGGATAGCAAAGGCAAAATCCTCCTCTAAATATGATACGGGATACGAGATGCGGGATAAATAAATCCAGCCTACAATTTTAAATAACTTGTATCCTTTTTGAAGCAACTATCCAGTATCCAGTATCCAGTATCCAGTATCCAGTATCCAGTATCTGGTATCTGGTTTCTGGTTTCTACACGATCTCCACCAATTCAATATCAAACACCAGTTCCTGGCCTGCAAGAAAATGATTTGCATCCAGTACAACCACATCTTCTTTTACCTGTTTCACAATTACCGGCACCGGGTTTCCCTGCTGATCACTTAATGTCAATCCCATACCTTCCTCGAGCTTCATATCTGCGGGAACATTTTCTTTTGGAAATTCAATGATCGCGTCTTCACTTCTTTCGCCATAGCCTTCTTCCGCAGGAATATTAATTGTTTTTTTATCACCGGTCGTCATACCGGGCAAGGCTGCATCAAATCCTTTGATCATTTGTCCTGCGCCAACGGTGAATTCCAATGGCTCTCTTCCAACGGAAGAATCAAATTGTTCGCCTGATTTTAATTTCCCTGTGTAATGAACTTTCACTACATCGCCTTCCTTAACCTGTTGCATATATGTTGTTTTTTTTGTTACCAGCTGTGAAATGCTCATCAGCATCCTTGCGTCGCACTCTTATACATTTAATCATTGCTCAGCAGGGAGAATATAAAATTAGGAAAAAGTAAAACGTTACTTAAAAATTAAAAATTACCGGGATATCACCCTTATTACAAAACTTTAAGCAACTTTGATATATGAAGCAAGTTTCTCTCCTTTCTTTTATCTTTTGTATAATAAATTATTCGGTGTTTGCCCAGAAAACCTCCAAAAGAACATCCAGGGTTACCACAGGCGCGGAAAGAATGGAAGTATATATTCCCCTGCTTACAGGGAAGTCCGTAGCAGTTTTTGCAAACCAGACAAGTGTCGTAAAAAATACACACCTGGTTGACACGCTAATAAAAAGCGGGATCAAAATTATAAAGATATTTAGTCCGGAACACGGTTTTCGTGGCACAGCAGATGCCGGCGAACACATAGACAATGCTGTTGATAAAAAAACAGGTATTCCTATTATTAGTATGTATGGCGATCATAAAAAACCAACGCCTGGAGACCTTAAAGATATTGATGTGATATTATTTGATATACAGGATGTGGGCGTTCGTTTTTATACTTACATCAATTCACTGCAATATTTACTGGAGGCGGCACTTGAAAATCACAAGCCCTTAATGATACTTGATCGTCCCAACCCAAATGGCTTTTATGTTGATGGTCCTGTTCTGGACCCGAAATTTAAAAGCTTTATCGGGATGCAATCAATTCCCATCGTCTATGGTATGACGATAGGTGAATATGCATTGATGCTTGCAGGAGAAAAATGGTTGTCTGATGAAGCGAATACGATCAACGATTATAATGTTAGCTCAACGCCAACTGCAGATACTCCATTTCACGTGAAAGTTATAAAATGCAGGAACTATGATCACAATAGTAAATTTATCCTGCCGGTAAATCCATCACCCAACTTAAAGCAGATGCAAAGCATATATCTCTACCCTTCTACTTGTTTTTTTGAAGGAACCGTTTTAAGTGAAGGAAGAGGAACAGATAAACCATTCCAGGTTTTTGGGCACCCATCTTTACCAAAAAATCTATACTCTTTTACACCTAAGCCAAATGAAGGAGCTAAGAACAGTAAATGTTTTTATAGGAAATGCTATGGATGGAATTTATCTGGCTCAACCGACCAGGTATTAAGAAAGTTAAAAGGGAGGATCCAATTAAGTTATCTTATCAATGCATATAAACTATTCCCAGGTAAGGATTCTTTTTTCCTGGCCAATAATTTTTTTAATAAACTCGCCGGCAATGATGTGCTGATGAAACAGATCAAAGACCGCATACCGGAAACAACGATCCGTAAAAGCTGGGAGCCCGGACTTGAACAATTCAAGTTGATCCGGAAAAAATATTTATTGTACAAAGACTTTGAGTAGATCAGTTCCCTCTTTCCTGATTTCTGTCCACTGTTTATTTACCTTCGCGAAATGAATTACAGGGATGTAAAAATTATTTTTATGGGCACGCCGGAGTTTGCGGTCACCTCCCTTGAAAAACTTGTAGATGCAGGCTGCAATATTGTTGCTGTTATTACGGCTCCCGATAAAGCTGCCGGCCGTGGTATGCAATTACAACAAAGCGCTGTAAAAAAGTATGCTTTGGAAAAAGATATAAACATCCTTCAGCCAAATAAATTAAAGGATCCGGAATTCTTACAACTGCTTCGATCACTGCATGCAGATATCCAGGTGGTTGTTGCTTTCAGGATGTTGCCGGAGATCGTGTGGAATATGCCGCCATTGGGAACGATCAATTTGCATGGCTCATTATTACCGGATTATCGCGGAGCCGCTCCGATCAACTGGGCCATCATCAACGGTGAAAAATTTACAGGTGTCACAACTTTTAAATTAAAACAGGAGATAGATACCGGTGATATCCTGCTTAAAGAAAAAATACCTATCGCAAACGATGAGACCGCCGGTGAACTCCACGATAAAATGAAAGTCATTGGTGCTGATCTTTTACTAAAAACGATCCTCGGTATTGCTGATAACACTTTAACAGGTATCCCACAAACTTCAAACCCCAAACCTCAAACTTCAAACCCCAAACCTCAAACTTCAAACTCTCACCCTCAAACCTCAAACCTCAAACCTCTTCACCATGCAGCAAAGATCTTCACAGAAAATTGCATGATCGATTGGAACAGGCCTGTAGAAGACGTTTACAACCTGGTCCGTGGATTATCTCCCGTTCCTGCATCCTTTACAACACTAGAAAAAAAGAAATTAAAGATATATAAAGGCGGGAAAATAATCGGCAAGCCTTCAATCGAACCCGGGATTATTGATACCGATGGTAAGAATTATTTGCGCTTTGCATGTATTGATGGTTATATAGACATCCTGGATCTGCAACTGGAAGGTAAGAAGCGGATGGAAGTTAAAGATTTTTTGAGAGGTTACCGGTTTGGAGTAGACGCGAAATGATAGTAGCCACGCGAGTAACAAATGCAACGGTCAGGACTAAAGGCTGCTGGCCGGGAAACCAGGCAGCGGCGTAAATTGAAATGAGCAGGTTGTTGGTGAGGCGACCAACAACGGCATACTCCATCGCAGCATTACCTGATCCCCAGCTTTAACAACATTCCATTATCAAATGCTGCTTTTGGAACTACCATGCTAACAGTATTCATTGCGAAATATGCAGTCGAAACGTTCATATAACCTTTATAAGGCCCGCCTTGTCCCCATGAGTTCTTAACGATGAAAAATTCTTTTCCCTCCTTTGATCTTTCAATACCGGTAATATGCATCAGGTGGTCATCCTGGGTTGTAAGGTTTTCAAAGTATTGCTGGCGTAAAGCAACATTCCAATCCAGTTCCTTCATATCTGCTGTAACAGGTTCACCACTTTCCTTATCAGCAATATTTACAAATAAAGCAAG
The DNA here is from genome assembly GCA_039920685.1 of Ferruginibacter sp. Taxonomy (GTDB): domain Bacteria; phylum Bacteroidota; class Bacteroidia; order Chitinophagales; family Chitinophagaceae; genus Ferruginibacter. The sequence continues at coordinate 4,227 of JBDSDG010000196.1, read as the reverse complement.
CCCGCTGTTGGTTACAAATCCACTGTTACTTACATCTGCATCCCATAAAATCGTATAGCCCTTATTCACGGCATTTTTTACCAGCTGTATCATATCGCTAAGCGGAATGTTATAATAACTGCCATTGCTAAAATTATCAGGCACTTCAAGTATAAATGGAGCATTGTATGGATGGTGCGTGAATGAAGTTATGTTCACATATTCATTACTATTATACTTTAAAACTTCTGATGCAAAGGTTTTTGGAGTGTATTTTTTCCCATTATACTCAAACTCAGATGGAGGTGTTCCTATTGCATCATTTAATAACTTCTTATAATCCTGCAGCCAGTTTTGATTGACGGGTTTAGATTTAAGTAAATTATCCAAAAATTCTTTTAACACGACGACGGCCTTGGTATGATTAAAAGCTCTTTCCCCTTCTTTAAGCCCTGTGAATGCTGATTCCGGCATGGCTCCATATAATGAAACAGAACGCACTACATCATGACCAAGTCCACCCTGGTTGAATTGAGTTGCACCCTGCCGCATAACATAATTCTTTGCCTTTTCAATGTAAATATTATATACGGTGAACATTTCACTTAGGTCAAGGGCGCCATTATTAAAATTCTTAAGAAACTGGCTTTCTAATAATGAAGTTGTGGAAAAACTCCAGCAAGTGCCGGTTCTTGCCTGGTCTTTTACCGGTGTCGCAGCATTATTTTTTTCAACTACAAATCCATTTGATTGCACTTGCGCCTTTACCCCGATCTGGGCAATTGAAGCGCATGTAATAAGAAAAGAAAGAGAAACCGTTAAGAACTTTTTCATGTATAAAATAATTAAAAATTTAATGTGCAATCAAAATTGTCAGTTGCGCCTAATTCTTCTGCAGCGGAATTGCTGATGCGAATGATCACCCCGGAATTTTGTTTCAGATCGGGGATCAGGTCTAGCACTTTTGCATAAACGGTTCTCTGGGTTGTATTGTTGGTAACTTTTACAATTGTACCGGCAGGTGCAGTATTGGTTAGACAATAATATTTCCCATCCTCCCATCCACTGGTACTTTTAAAAATTCCTCCTTTTCCTTTTTCCTCTGTAATATTTTTCTTTGCTGTAGACTGTTCATTATACAATCCTTTGAACGCACCACCATTAAAATATTTCCCGGTAACACTCTTTACTTCATCTTTCACGGGAACTTCTTTTTTCGTTTCGATTGGCGCAACGGTTTCTGGCTGTTTCTTAGCCGGTTCCGGCGCTTTGGTAACAACTGTTATTGTTTCAACCGGTTCCTTTTCAACCGGTGCTTTTGTAGTTGAATTCCCTGACTTAGAATATCCTACAATCAGGTCAGTGCCTTCACTTAATCCATCGGTTGTTAGCTTGTTCCACTTTTTAATATCCGTAATTGTTACACCGGGATATAACTTACTTATGTGATACAATGTTTCTTTCTTTTCTACCTTATGATAGATTGGAAACGATCCTTCCGACGATACTACCGGTGCGGGTTTCTTTTCACTAACAGGTTTAGGCTCATTAACAGTCTTGTCCACCTCTACTGTTTTTTCGGGATTAACTGTTGATGGTAAAGGCGCCATTGTTGTTTTTGATGGGATCCTGATAACCTGTCCCAATGACAATGGCGTTTCAACCGGAATATTATTATAAGCTGCAAGCTCACGGGGATGAATGTTATACTTACGGGCCAGCGAATAAAGTGATTCTTTTGCCGCAACAGTATGAGATGTATAAGAAGTTTGCGCTATGGCAAACACAGGGATGATAATCAGAAGGATGATAAAATTTTTCATGGACAAAATTTATAGCTACAAAGATGCAGAAATAAGTTGGTTAACGAATGTATAATCCATGCACTATCATTGTGAATATGCGTAAAATTCAAATACGATGATGTTAACAGTTATAGACATTGCGTTTACCAATAACTTAAAATTAATGTAAAGTTTGTGTTCATTTATTAAGGATGCGCAATGCTTTCGGATAGTAATTGTTTACCCGGTTTGGCAGGATCTTGATCCATCCCAGTATTGAACCGTTATATTTTAACAACGCCCATCCTTTTAATTCAGTATCAACCTTCAGTTCTTTTCGCCGGAGGTATTCGAGTGCAGACTCTGTATCAACTTCAACAGCTGGAATATTGTTAGATAAAAGGCGACTCATGGCAAATTCATGATCGGGGATCAATTCATCCCGAATGATTTTGCCGATTTTTACACCGGCTTTTTTTATATATAAAGATGATTGAAGCACTCCTATGTCATTTAATAATATGCCTGGAAACGCTAATATCTCATTCTTCCATTTGATAAAACTCACATCACCTGGATTCTCAAAATATGGTCTGATAACAGTCATTTCAGCAGCAGTAATAAATTGCGGACTTGCTTGTTTACTGGAATGTTTACTACTTTGCCTGATTGCTTCATCAGGCATTTTTCTAAACCCGGCAATAAAAAAACCTTCCCCCTGTAATTTATCGGGATAGAACCGGTATCCATATGCATGCTGTTTTGGAGATACACTTTCAACAATATTCCATTCTGGCTTTACGTCAAATCTAAGTCCTGCTAACTGTTGTGCTTTTACCAACCAATCACATATATGTTCATCTTCTTTTTCTGAATAGGAACAGGTTGAATAGATCAGTACGCCTCCGGGTTTCAGGGATGGCAGGATATCTGCGAGTATGCGTTCCTGTCGTTGACTGCAAAGCTCAACATTATTTAGGCTCCATTCTTTAATTGCACCCGGATCTTTTCGAAACAACCCACTGCCACTGCAAGGTGCATCAACAACAATAACATCAAAATACCCTGGCAGTTGCTGAAAATTTGACGGATCATTGTTCGTGACAACAACATTACAGCCGCCCCACTTGGTCATATTGTCTGCCAAAATATTTACGCGTGCTTTAATAACCTCATTGCTCACCAATAAGCTTTCCGTAGAGATCGTTGATTGTATCAAAGTTGATTTTCCGCCGGGAGCAGCACACAGGTCTAATACCCTCAGAGGCCTGGTAAGATCACAAGATTGCCTGAGCAGTTGTTCCAAAAACATACTGCTTGCCTCCTGCACATAATACATTCCTGCATGAAATAAAGGATCCAAAGTAAATGATGGTCGTGATGGAAGATAATAACCGTCTGTACACCACGGAACCTTTTCATTCGGGGAGAAAAAATTTTCCATTGATCCTTTTTGCCTGTTCACCCGAATGGAAACTATCTGTTCTCCCGATTGGTGGGTTTGAACAAAAGCATTTTCATCAAAGCCTTTTGCCGTTTGTAGAGAAGCAAGTAAGGCGGCCGGAAGTTGTTCAGACAAGTTGGTATATTTGATCAGTCACAAAAATAATTATCATAACATGAAAAAGATATTTTTTCTCTTAGCTATGCTAACGTTTATCTGTAGAGCATTTGCTCAACCATATCCCGACAGTTGGAACGATGGTAAATTCTTTACGGTGAATGGCGCAAAGCTTTATACAGTTACTGTTGGCAGCGGGCAGCCTCTTTTCGTGATACCTGGCGGCCCCGGAGGAGCGCATTTACCTTACCGAAGTTTTGATTCGCTCACACGCAATTCTAATATTCAATTGATATATGTTGATGGATTTGGCAGAGGTAGATCCGATACTGCTAAAGATGTAAAAGATTATACAATAGAAAGAGACATTGAGGATATTGAAGGCTTAAGAAAAGCCATGCACCTGGATAAAATAAATATTCTTGGCCATTCGTATGGCAGCATTGTGGCGCAGGGCTATGCGGTTAAATTTGGTGAACATCTTGCACACCTGGTGATAGCTAACGGATTTCACAGTTTTGTAATGTGGCAGGAAAATGATGACAACAGCAATCATGAGATCCGGACAAATTATCCTGAAGTTTGGGACACCTTAATGAAGGCAAGGGAAAAAGGGGTCATTTCAAGTGACCAGGTGCACCAGGATATTTATGGCAGGGTTCCTTATGGTTTTTTATATGCTTATAATCCAAATAACTTTTTAGGCGGGGGCGGAAAGCCTTATCCCAATCCATTCAACGGAAAATTATATTACCAGATGGTTGGTAAGGATGGGGATTTTATTGTAGGAAATGATATAGGCAATTTTGATTTTAGGAAACAGCTGAAAGATCTTAAAATGCCGGTTTTGATAATAGCCGGAAGATATGATCATGTTGCTGTGCCGTGGATGCAGGTGAAATA
>JBDSDG010000195.1:0-16015 GCA_039920685.1 Ferruginibacter sp. | reverse complement strand
AACTTTAAATTCCAGGTGCTGGATCTGATAATTGACCAATTGCCTCAATCTGATATAATAATAAACAGGGATTGCCTTGTTCACTTATCATTTGCAGATATTTTTTCAGCATTAAAAAATATCAAATCATCAGGTTGCAAATATTTACTTACAACCACTTTTACGGACCATCCCAAAAATACGGATATCATTACCGGAAGCTGGAGAACAATAAACCTGCAACAACCACCATTCAATTTTCCAATCCCGTTATTAATGATCAATGAGAATTGTACTGAATCAAATGGAGACTATAAGGATAAATCAATGGGATTATGGGAGATCAGTAAAATTCAGATCCCTGGTGTTTAAAATTCAGGGTGGACTTTAATCCAGTTTTAAAGGACCTATATATGCTAAATATAAATCTAGGACTGCTCTGAAACGCCTGGCGATCATTACCACTCATCCAATTCAATACAACGCTCCGTTGTTTGCAAGGTTATCTAAACGTGGTAAGATTGCTGTTAAAGTTTTTTATACATGGGGTAAAGCGGCAATGCAGGAAAAATATGATCCTGGATTCAACAAGAATATTGAATGGGATATTCCGCTACTTGAAGGATATGAATTTGATTTTGTAACAAATACTGCCTCCAAACCCGGATCACACCATTTTACAGGCATAAATAATCCAGGTTTAATTCGCGATATCGAAGACTGGCAGGCTGATTTTGTGCTGGTGTTTGGCTGGGCTTTTAAAAGCCATCTAAAGGCAATCTGTTATTTTCATAAAAAGATCCCGGTAATATTTCGGGGTGATTCAACTTTACTTGCAGAAAAGAGCTGGCTAAAAAAAATAAGCAGAACGGTATTCCTAAAATGGGTTTATAGACATGTAGATCTTGCGCTCTATGTTGGCTCACACAATAAAAATTATTTTTTACATCATGGATTAACATCGAAACAATTGTTGTTCGCTCCTCATGCAGTTGACAATTATCGGTTTTCTATCGAGCATGAAAAATTTTCCGACGAGGCATCTAAATGGAGAGAAAAACTCAATATTGGTAATCAACAAATTGTTTTCTTATTTGCAGCTAAACTCGATGATAACAAAAATGCAGGATTACTTATAAATTCATTTATTTCTTTAAACAACCCTGATACACATTTGATCATTGCCGGTAGCGGCGATAAAGAAAACGATCTTTATTCATTATATAAGGAATCTAAAAATATTCATTTTCTTCCTTTTCAAAATCAAAGTGTGATGCCTGTCCTGTATAGGGTAGGAGATGTTTTTGTTGTCCCTTCAAGATCTGAGACCTGGGGTCTTTCAATCAATGAGGCCATGGCTTGTGGCCGTGCCTTGCTAGTAAGTGATAAATGCGGCGCAGCAGTGGATCTAGTAAAGGACGGCGTGAATGGTTTTATATTTCGCTCTGATGATGAAACTGACCTCAGGATTAAGATGGAAAAATGTGCGTTAAGCAAGGATCAATTGATATCATTTGGAACAGCCTCATTAAAAATGATAGCTAGCTGGAATTATACGACTAGCTGTGAAACGATAGAGGCAGTTGTAAAAAAAACCTGGCAAAATATCGATGACTAGGAGGAAGATTTATTTTGACGATGGAGCAAGAGCATTTTTATTGATGCTTTTGATAGCTCAATTATTTCTTACAAATGGAATTTACCTTTGCTTTGGTGGAATTTGCTTTGCCATTGTTATATACAACCTGCAACAGCCATATAAACCTTCCGTTTTCACTTTAATTTTTTTTTATCATTTTATCCAGGTTTCTGCGGGCTTATGGCTAAGTAACTACCTGGGAAAAGATATCAATTATCGTTCTGCTCATGGAGATACTGCAATTTTGGTTGCATACATAGGTTTAGTGGTGCTGTTTTATCCGATCATTTATTTTCAAAATAAAATACCCACTATTTCACTGCAAACCATGAAGACACATGCTGATCGCTTGTCAATTGGCAATACGTTCAAAGCATATATTATTACATTTTTTATCACGAATACCCTGGCAGGAATTGCACTTAGCCTGGGAGGGCTGGCACAGGTGACCCTTAGCCTGGTAAACATTAAATGGTTCTTTTTCCTGCTTTTTGGCTTCCAGGCAATTTTAAAAAAACGGATGCTGAAGCAATTTTACCTCATGGTATCCATGGAATTCCTACTGGGATTCTTCAGTTACTTTTCCGAATTTAAAACAGTGTTATTTTTTGTGCTTTTCCTTTTGATCACACTATTGACAAATGTAAAATTCAAGCATGTTGTTATTGCCGCGGGTTCTTTGTTTTTGCTCTTCCTGGGAGGTGTTTTTTGGTCTAGTATAAAAGGAGAATATCGTGCCTTTTTAAATAAAGGGACAAATACTCAAACCGTGGGGGTTACCCGAAACGAGGCGCTGGATAAGTTGGTTGAATTATCCGATCAAAAAGATTCGGATTTTGATAAATCAATAATAGAATTTTTGGACCGGATACAGTATACACATCACCTGGCAAAATCAATGGACCGTGTGCCATCTGTTATTCCTTACCAGGAAGGAAAGAACTGGGGCACAACCCTGGAATTTGTTCTTACACCACGTATTTTGAATCCAGACAAACCGATATACCAGGCATCAATCAAAGCAACGAAGTACACAGGGATAGGTTATGCTGGAGCAAGAAGTGGAACGTCTGTAAGCCTGGGTTATTTCGCAGATGGATATATTGACTTTGGGTATTTTGGAATGTATCTTCCGTTGATCTTAATAGGCCTAATATATGGATATGGTGTTTATTATTTTGTAAAGCGATCGAGCAATAATTTCATTTTTAATTACGCCGTAGTTGGTGGACTGTTCATGGAATTTCTTGCGTTTGAAATGGATAGTACTTTCTTGCTGGGAAGGCTTTTTTCAAACCTGCTTATATTTTATTTATTATCTGTTTTCTTTTTCCCATGGCTTATAAAGCAATTAAGCGCTCCATCAAATGAATATGGTAAAGAATATTGATTGAATATGCCGGGTCTCAAAGTTTTTATTTGTATCCCATGGTTTCATCCTGCATTTCGGGCAGGTGGGCCGGTTCAATCAATTGCGAACATGGTCAATCAAACCGGAAATGATATTCAATTCAGGATCTTTTGTGGAAATACAGACTTGAATAATACAACGCTTGAAAATATTAAAACTGATACTTGGGTCAACTATAATGGGAACACACAGGTATGGTATGCAAGTGCAGATAAAAGAAGCGATTCCATTTTAAAACAAGTGGATATAGTTAAACCTGATATTCTATACATGGTGGGCATCTTTTCATGGCATTTTAATATTGTTCCCTTTATTTTCTCTAAAGTTGCAACAAAGATCATTTCAGTCCGGGGTATGCTTCACCCCGGCGCTCTTACACAGAAGCGACATAAAAAGCAACTGTTTTTAAAAATTGCCAGGATGTTCAATCTTCAGAAAAACGCGATTTTCCATGCTACTGATGAAAAAGAGGCCGTCTATATAAAAAATATTTTTGGAGAGGATATCCGGGTAACCATCGCCGGGAATTTCCCCAGGAAACTTAGGCCATCACCTCTCTTATTGAAAGAACCATATAAACTCAAATTATTAACAATCGGATTGATCAGCCCGATGAAAAATCATTTGTTGGTGTTACAATCATTAAAGCAATGCACCTCAGGTGTCGAATATCATATTTGCGGCCCTGTAAAGGATATGGAATATTGGCAGTTATGTCTTGCACAAATCAGGGACCTTCCTTCAAATATCAGTGTTCATTATCACGGTGAAGTGCAGCCGCAGTCAATTGAGGAGTACCTAGCCAAAGCTCATGTATTCATATTGCCGAGTAAAAGTGAAAATTTTGGACACGCTATCTATGAAGCATTAAGCGCCGGGAAACCTGTCATAACAAGTTTTTTTACTCCATGGCAAAACCTGGAAACGGCACATGCAGGTTTGAATGTTGAATTATCTGAAATTAGTATAAAAAATGGTATTCAAGTTTTTGTGGCTATGGATGAAACTGAATTCAGATCATGGCGTGACAGTGCAGTTGAGTACGCACGTACCATCATAAATATAGAAGATATCAAACTTCAGTACAAAAATGTTTTTACCGTAAAAAATTAATCGTTGGTATGATCAATTTCCTTCGTGATAAGCAATTCTTAAATTTTGTTGGGAAGCTTTTGCTGATCTTTGCATTTTGTTACCTGTCCTCCGTAGCTGTAATTGGCCTTTCAACTCCCGGTAATTATTACAGCGCGTTTATAGATCATTATTTGAATTTTATAAGCTGGATCCGGATGTCGTTATTGTTCGGAACCAAAACTCTATTAGCTATCTTTGGAATTGATACATATTATGCAAGCGAATTTATTTTAAGAAAGGTTGGCGGCCGTGGGATCACGCTTATCTACGGTTGTATTGGCTATGGGGTGTTGAGTTTTTGGATAGCTTTTGTTTTGGCATCTGCAAAAAAAATAAAAAATAAGCTTAGCTGGCTGATCGGAGGGTTGCTCCTTATCTGGGTAATAAATATTTCCCGGATAGCACTTTTGCTCGTAGCAACAAACAATAATTGGAAAATGCCTCTAGGCTGGGATCATCACACCTGGTTTAACATTGTTGCTTATGTGGCCATCTTTGCAATGATCTATTATTTCGATCGCAACGATCGGGACGCAATTTATGTAAAGCGTTCAGGTAGCAATGAGAAGAATTAAACATCCATCCATCCTTCTCAATGTCTTTTTGCCCATTATTGTGGCAATCATATTCCTGTACACATATCAAAGAAATAAAAGGAATGCGGAAGAGATCGGGTTGGGAGAAAGTACATTTATTTACACACCTTACGTAAATAATTATCCTATCCATATTAATAATATTAGCCTGGCAGATTCAATGAAGCGTGGATGGGAACTGAATGGCAGTAAATTGCTAAGTCTTTGGTTTGGCAATTCTCAAGTGCATGGTATAAATCAATACAAGGACGGTCAACAAAACTGTATTCAATTTTGTTATGATTATTTACAACCTGCCAACAAAACAATTTTAGGGATCAGTTATCCAAACGCAAACCTACAGGAGATCCTTTTATCAGTGTTATTCTTCACCAATAAATTTCCACAGGCAAAGACGATAATTGTTCCGGTTTTTTATGATGATATGAGGGAAGATGGGATCCGGAATGATCTAAAATCAGACGAAATGCGAAAATTTTTCAGCCTTTCGCCATGGAAACAATTTTATGAGAACATTCCAAGCATTGCTTCATTAGCGCATATTGATAGTGCCCAAAAAAATGGCGACATGAAAGCCTTACATGAAACTGCCCAGGAGGCTTCGGAGAAATTTCTTGACAGTTGCCTTTATAAATATTGGTCTCTCTGGACAAAGCGGTCGGCCATCAGGGCAAACATATTCAATGACCTGTATATCTTAAGAAATACATCATTAGGAATTAAAGCAAATACTATCAGGAAAATGATACCTGGCCGCTTTAAGGATAATTATAATGCCTTTCTGAATTTAGTGGCGTATGGTAAATCCGCAAACCTCCATATTCTGATCTACATACCACCTTTACGAAATGATGTAACGCCCCCATTCAATATGGAGGAATATGAAGCTTTTAAGCAAACTGTTGAGCACGATGCAACATTAGCCGGTGCAAAGTTCCTGATGCTGGAGAACCTGGTGCCACCAAGGTATTGGGGAGCCAAGCCTTCTACCTCCATGGGAAAAGGACAGGAAATTGATTTTATGCATTTCCAACAGGAAGGCCATCGGATGATAGGGGATACCATCTCAAAAACATTATTGAATAGCGAATGATCTTCAATTCTATTTCGTTTATTATCTTCCTTATAATCGTAGTACTGGTTTACTGGCGTTTACCCAAGACCGCGAGATTGTGGCTGATCACACTTTCAAGCCTGTTATTTTATGGATTTTGGAAACCTGAGTACACACTTCTCCTGATATTCGCTGCTGTTTTGGATTACTTCATTGCCAACGGCATAGATAGATTAGAAGATCCAGTAAAGCGGAAAAGATTATTGATCATAAGCCTGGTGTTAAATCTTGGAATTTTATTTTATTTTAAATACCTGGTGTTTTTTAAGGACAACTTTGAAACCGTTTTAAATTCTTTTGGAAACAACGTTCGATTATTACCGTACCTGAAGATCATTCTTCCTATAGGTATTAGTTTTTACACTTTTGAAACGATCAGCTATACCGTTGATGTATATCGAAAGCATATCAAGCCTGAGAAAAATTTTATCAGCTACCTTAGCTTTTTGGTTTTCTTTCCTCATTTGATCGCAGGTCCGGTTTTGAGGGCTTCTGATATTTTGCCCCAGTTCAATGTTAAACGAAAGTTTGAATGGTCGCATATTATTGAAGGGTTTAGAAGGATCATGACAGGCTTATTCCTAAAGGTTGTACTGGCCGATAACATTTCACCGCTCGTTGACCAGGGTTTCGCCATTGAAGCAGATAAACTAAGTGCTCTCGATATCTGGACTTTGTCATTCCTGTTTGGCTTCCAGATCTATTTTGATTTTTGCGCATATTCTTCCATTGCAATTGGTGCGGCAAGAATGATGGGAATTCGTTTCCTTGAAAATTTTAATTTTCCATACATGGCTGTTTCCCCCAAAGCTTTTTGGAAGAGGTGGCATATATCATTATCAAATTGGATCAAAGATTATGTATACCTGCCGCTTACCGGGAAGAAGGTTAGCTATGATCAGCAGTATTCCATATCTGAAATTCGCAATAGCAGTAGTTTTAAAGGATACGCAGCATTATTTCTTACCTGGGCTCTAATGGGTTTCTGGCATGGAGCTAACTGGACCTTTATAGTCTGGGGCATATATCATGCAGTATTGGTAACCATTCACCGTGGGATCTCGGGATTCACAAAAGGTATCAGTAAGCCATTACTGAATATTTCAGGATGGTGTCTATCGCTACCTTTTTTAATGCTTGGGTGGATACCGTTCCGTGTAACTGATCTTTCAACTGTAAAGGCTTACTTTTTTAAAATATTTTACCCGTCTCAATATAGCTGGCTGGGGATGAGAGAAAACGTTTATGTTGTTACATCCCTCATCATGTTGTTCTGCATCCTTGCATACCTCGTAGATAAGTATGTTGTTCCCTCCATCGAAAATACTATTGTGGGACAGTTTGCAAATGTTATTCAGATGACGTTCGTGGTTGCAATGGTGATCGTATTTTTAAGGCCGATTAGCCAGTTCATATATTTTCAATTTTAGAAAGAAAGCATTTACGCGGAAGCGTTTGGTGTTCTTATAACAAACAATGATCATAATCGGAATAAATGCATACCATGCTGATTCGTCAGCAGCGATCTTTAAGGATGGTAAGATGATCGCAGCAATAGAGGAAGAACGCTTTAAAAGGATCAAGCATTGGGCAGGATTCCCGGAAGAATCGATCAGGTTCTGCCTTGCAGAAGCAGGCGTATCATTTGAAGACGTCGATTACTTTGCCATTGGCAGGGATCCCCGTGCCAAAATGCTGAATAAGCTATTGTACCTGGCCTCGAATCCAACAGGAAGTTTTTCCGCAATTAAGGAGAGACTGGTCAACAGCAGGAAAGTCGCTTCAATTGAAAAGGAATTATCACAGATCTCCGGTCTGGATGAAAAAAACTTTGCAGGTAAGATAAAGAATGTAGAGCACCACCGGAGCCACTTAGCATCTGCATTCTTCGCATCCGGCTATGATGAAGCAGCTTGTTTATCGATCGATGGCTCTGGGGATTTTTCAACAACCATGGCAGGAATAGGTAAGAGAAATAAAATCTCCATTATTGCTTCCGTTGATTTTCCTCATTCTATTGGTATATTTTACACTGCCTTTACCCAGTTACTTGGATTTCCGCATTATGGGGATGAATATAAAATAATGGGGATGGCGCCTTATGGCGAGCCCCGATATACAGATCAGCTACACGATGTAGTTAGGCTTACACCCAATGGGCTGTTTAACTTAAACCTTCAGTATTTTCGGAAAGGCACTTCCGGCGTGATCTCCTATGGCGAAGATCATATTCCAATCGTATCTCCAATGTACAATGATCATATGATCAGAAAATTTGGCAAGCCAAGGGCAATGGATGAAGCTCTTACCCAATATCATAAAGATCTTGCTGCTTCTGTTCAAAAAATGACCGAGCTTACAATTTTTCACCTGCTTAATCATTTACATAAGATCACAGGATCGGAAAATGTTTGTATCGCCGGAGGTGTTGCCCAAAACAGTGTTGCAAATGGAAAAATAACCAGTAATACTCCTTTTAAGAATGTGTACATACCATCTGCCGGTCATGATGCAGGTATTTCAATGGGCGCAGGATTGTATGTTCAGCACCAACAGCTGCAAATGCCAAGGGAACCGGCAATTCGCTCTGCGTATACAGGAGGCCATTTTTCCAATGCATCGATCATAGAAATGCTTCAATCTAAAGGTATCGGGTATACGCAGTTAAGCGATGAGGAACTTTACCATACGGTTACTGATTGTATAATTGAGGGAGGTGTAGTTGGATGGTTCAATGGCAGGGCTGAATTCGGTCCCAGGGCACTAGGTGGCCGGTCCATCATTGCAGATCCTAGAAGAATTGATGCAAAGGAGATACTGAACCTGAAGGTCAAGCGAAGGGAAAGCTTCAGGCCTTTTGCACCTTCAATTTTGAAAGAATATGTCTCTGAATATTTTGAGCGTGCGGAAGAAGTTCCATTTATGGAAAAAGTATTTACAGTCAAGGAAGGTAAACGCAGAGAAATTCCTGCTGTAACACACGTTGATGGAACGGGCCGGCTACAAACAGTAGATAGGCATATCTCGCCAAAATATTATGCATTGATCGATGCTTTTAGAATAAAGACCGGTGTACCCATATTATTGAATACATCTTTCAATGAAAATGAGCCGATCGTAAACACTCCGGAAGAAGCCTTGAACTGTTTCCTTCGCACAAATATGGATATGCTGGCGTTAGAAAATATAGTGATACGTAGGGTAAATGAAACTTAAATATTGCTTTTTACATTTATAACTAAATATTTAATTATATTCTCTATTGAATTAGTGCGCTCAAACTTTTAAAATCGTTATTCCGTTATTTAAATAATAAAATCTATTATTGTAAAAAATAATAACGGAAGAACTGCAATATGAAAGTTTCGCTCATAACAGTAACATATAATTCGGGTATTTTTTTGGAGGAATGTATCACTTCGGTAATAAAACAGCGTCACCATAATATTGAACACATCATTGTTGATGGCAGGTCTACTGATAATACGGTCGATATTATCAGGAAATATGAGAAAAATATTTCTAAATGGATATCAGAGCCAGATAAAGGGATCTATGACGCGATCAACAAAGGAATAAGGATGGCCTCAGGGGATATCGTTGGTATTCTCAACAGCGATGACATCCTGGTTGAGGATGATGTGATCGAAGACATCGTTAAAACTTTCCAGGAAAATGAGGTTGATACTGTATATGGCGACCTTGAATATGTTTCGGCAACAGATTCCAATAAGATCATAAGGATTTGGAAAGGCAGGCCATACAAAAAATCCCGTTTCAGGTATGGCTGGATGCCCGCTCATCCAACTTTTTACATAAAAAGAGCTTTAGTTGAAAAATACGGTTATTACGAGAACCACTATTATACAGCCGCTGATTATGAATTGATGGCCCGGTATCTTTATAAGAATAATGTTACTTCTTATTATCTTCCAAAATTGATCGTAAAGATGCGGGTAGGGGGGCAAAGTAACCGGAATTTATACCAGCGGTTACGGGCTAACAGGAGGGATTTTCTTGCGATGAAGAAAAATAATATCCCTTTTGCTTTTTTTGTGTCCATTCTAAAGCCACTGATAAAAGTGCACCAGTTCTATAAAAAATAAGCATGGATCTAAATTATCTTTGCGAGCTCTACCAATAGTTCTATCATGTTCTCTCTATTCAAAAATAAAACGCCAAGGTCAAAGGAAGATTCTTATTTTCCCATCACTACTGATATTCATTCTCATATTTTGCCGGGAATTGATGACGGTTCACCTAATATTGAGACTTCGATTGAATTGGTTAAGGGATTGATGGAGCTAGGTATAACCCGCTCGATCGCAACTCCTCATATCATCAGTGATATGTTTCGCAATGATGCCGCTAGTATAGGTAGGGCTTTAGATGAATTGAATGCGGAATTAAAAGTTCAAAACTTAGAATTTGAGGTAACCGCAGCAGCCGAATACATGATGGATGCATATTTCTTTGAATTGCTCCAGCGTAAGGTTAAATTATTACCTATAACAGGCAATATCATTTTAACTGAATTCTCGTATGCAACTTTGCCTCACAGTCCTGAGCAAATGTCGTTTGCAATTATAACAGAAGGATATACACCCATACTTGCTCATCCTGAGCGTTATCCTTATTATTATCATGATCATAATATGTACCACCATTTGCAGGACCTGGGATTTTTATTGCAGATCAATCTTTTGTCGCTTAGTGGATATTATGGCAAGGAGGCAGCGCGTGCGGCAAATTATATGTTGAAGAATGGATTGGTTTCATATGTTGGAACCGATCTTCATCACGACAGGCATTTAGCCGGCTTGAAGGAAGCTGTTAGAAAAGACGTTTTTAAAAAAGCACTTGTAGATAAAGAGTGGAATGTATTTAGCTCAGATATAAAATAGACTATAAATTAAATTTTCCATTCAACTATACTATTCTCCCATTCCTTTTTGAACGGAGCAGTTATTTTGATATAATTGTCAGTGTAACCCTCCATGATTCCGTTCTTATTTCCCGACTCAAAAAGTACTTTTCTTGTTTGCCCGATATGACGGTTCGTAAAATCCTGCATTTTTAGATAACTGATATTGCGCAGAAACTTATTCCTTTCATTGCGTACCTGGATCGGCACTACCGGGTTCAACGTAACAGCATTTGTATTGTCCCTTTCAGAATAGGTAAATACATGCAGGTAGGAAATATCAAGTGACTGGATGAATTCAGCTGTTTCATTAAAATCCTGGTCGGTCTCCCCGGGAAATCCAACGATCACATCGGCTCCTATACAGCAATGTGGCATGAGCAATTTGATTAAGCCTGCTTTTTCAGCATACAATTCTTTTTTATACCGGCGACGCATAGCCGCAAGAGTTTTGTTGCTGCCGCTTTGAAGAGGTATGTGAAAATGAGGCATGAATTTCTTACTGTTGGATACAAATTCTATGATCTCATTACTTAAAAGATTCGGTTCTATAGATGAGATTCGAAAGCGCTCAACAGCTGCGAATGTTTCCAATTCTTTTATAAGCGTTAAAAAATCCTCGTCCTGCTTTTTTGAACCACGGAATCCTTTTCCAAAATCTCCAAGGTTAACACCTGTTAGTACGATCTCTTTTGCTCCTGCTGCAGATATTCTTTCTACTTCAAGGATCACATTGTCGATCCGGTCACTTCGGCTTTTCCCACGTGCCAGCGGGATAGTACAAAAGCTACAATTATAATCACAACCATCCTGCACCTTTAAGAATACCCTCGTCCTTTCATGTATGGAATGCGAGGGAACGAAAATATTTACATCATCAATATCACAACTGCTGATCTTTGCCGGGTCATTTCTGGTGATCTGTTTCAGATGATCTGTAATATTAAATTTTTCTGCGGCTCCAAGCACCAGGTTTACGCCTGGAATAGATGCAATTTCTGCCGGTTTCAATTGAGCATAACAGCCGGTTATGACAACCATTGCTGCGGGTGCTTTTCGTTGTATCCTGCGAACCAACTGCCGGCATTCTTTGTCGGCATTTTCTGTGACAGAGCAGGTATTGATGACATATACATCTGCCACTTCATCAAAATCTTTTTTAATGAAACCATCATTTTCAAGCATACGGCCAATAGCCGTAGTTTCGCTGAAATTCAGCTTGCAACCAAGTGTATGTAAGGCAACTGTTTTCATCGGCTGCAAATTTAGGTAATATTAACTGAGCTGTCATATGTGCCGGAAATCATGCTCCGATCATCACATTTCACTCTTATCTCATTTTCAAACTGTAACTTGCATCGTGCTTCGAAAATATTTGCCATTTATTGCCCTGCTTGGTGCAGTCCTGTTTTTTTTCTGGGTAAAAAAGAACCAGCGAGGAAAGTCCGTTCATATTCCAAAAATCGAGGTGCCTGTACCAGCAAATGATCCGTTCGATAGGAATATAAGCCATTTGATCTATAGCGGGCATGCCCGTTGCAGGATGAATTGCAGGCATATAGATGAATCAGAGGTTAAAGAGATATTGAAAAGCGGGATCATTAATGTTAGCAAGATTGAAGAAAGTGAGAAAGGGAGATCTTACCCATTTGAGGGTGTCACGCATGATGATCAGCATGTAAGGATCGTGTTCGCTCCGCATGAAAAAGAGTTGGTTGTTGTGACTGTTATCGACCTCGAAAAAGAATGGCCTTGCACTTGTAATTAACATTATATGATCACATTGGTTAATTACTTTTGCTGTGTTTTATTATTTACAAGACTAAGTGTGTAATGAAGATAAAATCCTTTTTGGCAAAGCCTTTTGCTAATTATATATACCGCCAGGTAAAAAAGGAAATGGCTACGTCAGTGGCCGATCAGCAAGCAATATTTACCCAGCTTATCAAAACAGGTTCTAAAACAGAATTTGGCCGGGCTCATGAATTTAATTCGATTAAAACCCACGATGATTTTGTAAAGCTGGTTCCAATCCGGGACTATGAAGCTTTTAAGCCATTTATTGAAAGAATAAAAGAAGGGAAGCACAATGTATTGTGGAAGGGGCAGCCCATCTATTTCGCAAAGACAAGTGGCACAACAAGTGGTGTCAAATATATACCGATAACAAAAGATTCAATTCCAAATCACATCAATACAGCCCGTAATGCACTTTTGTGTTATATGGCTGAAACTGGCAACACAAAATTTGCTGATGGCAAGCTCATATTTTTAAGCGGGTCGCCTGTTCTTGAGCGGGTAGGAGGGATCCCAACGGGAAGGCTTAGTGGCATCGTTAATCATCATGTGCCAAAATACCTTCGTGCAAATCAATTACCCTCTTTTGAAACGAATTGCATAGAGGATTGGGAACAGAAACTCGATAAGATCGTTGCCGAGACAATGAATGAGAACATGACACTGATCAGTGGCATACCACCATGGATGCAAATGTATTTTGACAGGCTGATCGAACGCTCCGGGAAAAAAGTTGGCGAGCTGTTTCCCAACTTCAGTGTAATGGTTCAGGGTGGTGTTAATTTTGAGCCTTATAAAGCCAAACTAACGGAAAGCATTGGCCGAAAAATGGACACGATCGAAGTGTTCCCTGCAAGCGAAGGCTTTTTTGCTTTCCAGGATTCGCAGCAGGAAACCGGTATGCTTCTGAATTCGAATAGTGGTATATTTTATGAATTTGTAAGGGTCGATGAGATCAATAAGGAAGATCCCAAAAGGATCACTTTGCAGGATGTGAAAGTGGGTGAAAATTATGCTTTGATCATTAGCAGTAACGCAGGCTTATGGGCTTATAATATCGGGGATACAGTTAAATTCTTATCAACAGAACCTTACCGCCTCGTCGTAAGCGGGCGAACAAAGCAATTCATTTCGGCATTTGGTGAACACGTGATCGTAGAGGAAGTGGAAGCAGCTATATTAAACGCGGCAAGGGAAGAAAATATTCAGCTTACTGAGTTTACAGTAGCACCGTATATCAGTACCGATAATGGCAAAAGCTATCATGAATGGTTCATTGAATTTGAAAATACTCCTTCGAACCTCCAGGCCTTTGCAAAAAAGATAGATGATAACCTCAGAACAAAAAATGTTTATTATGATGACCTTATCAGTGGAAATATCCTTCAAACACTTCACATCACACCTGTAAATAAGAATGGATTTGTTGATTATATGAAAAGCATTGGCAAATTAGGTGGACAGAATAAAGTAGCCAGGCTTGGAAATGATCGCAAGATAGCTGAAGGGCTGAAACCTTACACTGCTTCATTCAACAATCATTCTGCTTCTTCTCCCATGTAATAACACGTACAACAGTGTAGTGTGTTATTCTTTTTAGTGCAGGTATAAAAATTATATTTACCGGATGAATATCGATGGGCCGATCATAAATACTGCGCTCTGTTCTTTTGGTATGAGTGGGCTTGTTTTTCATGCGCCTTTTCTTTCTGCTCACCCGGGTTTTAACTTGTACGCTGTCTGGGAACGTACCAATAAAGTAGCATCCACAATTTATCCTGGTATATTATCCTTTGACTCCTTCGATAAGTTATTGGAAGATACAACCATTGACCTTGTAATTGTAAATACTCCAAATCATACGCATTATGATCTTGCGAAAAAGGCCTTGATGGCAGGAAAGCATGTGCTTGTAGAAAAAGCGTTTACCGTCACCGTTACTGAAGCTGAAGATCTGGTAAGGATTTCATATGAACAACAAAAGCTGCTGGCGGTTTTTCACAACCGCATGTTCGACAGTGATTTTAAGACCGTGAAACAAGTGATCTCAAGTGGGCTGTTAGGTAATATCATTGAAGCGGAGTTTCATTTCGATCGATATAAACCAGAGCTTAGTCCTAAAATACATAAAGAACAACCTTTGCCAGGTTCAGGCCTGCTTCACGACCTGGGCCCTCATTTAATTGACCAGGCATTGTACCTGTTTGGATTGCCCGCATCAGTATACGGTTTCACAAGAATCGTCAGGCCTGGTTCACGGGTGAATGATTATTTTGACGTAACGCTATTTTACAATGATAAAACTGTGAGGCTAAGATCAAGCTTAATGGTTAAGGAGCCTTTAGCGGCATATTCCGTCCACGGTAACAAAGGATCTTTTATTAAAACACGTGCAGATATCCAGGAAGATGTTTTAAAAACCGGGAAAAGCCTTGAGATTTCCGGTTGGGGAATTGAGCCTTCATCGGCTGAAGGAACCTTAAACAGGATCGAAAATGGCAATACCATAATATCAAGGGTTCCATCGCTGCCGGGAAATTATATGGATTATTATACAGGCTTATACAATGCGATCGCTCATGAAAAACCTTTACCAGTAAGCGCTAGTGATGGTCTTAATGTAATAAAGGTCATAGCTGCCGTCATTCAATCCAATCATCTGCACCAGGCTATTCTTCTTTAATGGATCAGGCTAAAGCTGTTATTCACAAGTTATTTAATTGTGATAATGCCATACCTGCTTTACAACAATTAGCTGTAAATTGCCGCACGTATAAATATTTATTTAATTTAAAGATTAATCATGGCAGAAGCGAATGCCCGGAAACGCATAGCCATTTTTGGTTCAACCGGTTCTATAGGTACCCAGGCCCTCGAGGTGATAAGATCATACCCGGATCTCCTGGAAGTTGAGATCTTGACTGCACAAACAAAAGATGAACTACTCATTACTCAGGCATTGGAATTCCTGCCGAATGCAGTTGTGATCGGTGATGAAAAAAAATACGAAAAAGTTAAGTCAGCGCTTTCCGGCACCGATGTAAAGGTATTTGCCGGTGAAGCTGCACTGGAGGAAGTTGCCGATTTTGATAGCTACGATATCATGCTCGCAGCTATTGTTGGTTTTGCAGGATTGAAGCCAACATTAAAGGCAGTATCTAAAGGTAAGCTGATCGCATTGGCAAATAAAGAAACGCTTGTTGTTGCAGGCGACATTGTAATGAAAATGGCTTTAGACAACAGGGCACCAATTATTCCTGTTGACAGCGAACATTCTGCTATTTTTCAATGTCTTGTTGGTGAATCACGCAATCCAATTGAAAAAATAATATTGACTGCCAGCGGAGGCCCGTTCCTCGGCAAAAAACCAAACTTTCTTGTAAATGTAAAGCGTGATCATGCTCTGCAGCATCCGAACTGG
>JBDSDG010000194.1:0-7187 GCA_039920685.1 Ferruginibacter sp. | reverse complement strand
GCTGTTGCAAGCAGGTAAATGACACCCGTTGTATTTGAAGTTGTCCATGCATATTCAAAGGTCCGTGTGCAGGAAGTTGAATCCACACATGTAACCGGTACTGTTGTTCCGGGTGGAGTTATTTTTATGTCAAGCCCGGTAATATCTCTATAACCAAAAGGTGTTGTAACCGTTGCCCGTGCATAATAAGTTGTATTCCTGTTACCGCTTATTCTTTTATTTCCGTTAGGATACGGTGCAGTGTAAACGTCAAAAGAAGTAAAATCGATAAAAGTTGAAACCGGCAGGAGGCTTATACGCGAGGGCTTGCTTATACTGTGGTAACTTATTTTAAAAACAACTGCTGATTCTGCAATTGTAATTACCAGATCAATTGGCTGTCCGGCTGGTACTATTACATCAGCTCCTAATACTCCGGACCAGGTTAGCAATCCACTTGCAGCATTATAAACAGGGTTGGATAAGCTTATAATGTTTGTACTGCCATATTTCAATTGAGCGGTAATAGAAGGATTAGCCGGCATTGATCCGCTTGTAATACTCAGGTACAACGCAACAGCAATTGTCTGAGCCTTAATTGTAAGGTCGCTGCACAAGACCGGGTTCAAAGTAAATGTCGCATTAGTTGTTGCAGCCAAAGAAAGATCTGCAGTTTGGGAAGTGACTGTTAAACCTGTTGATACCGGATCAATTCTATCAAGGGTTTGACCTGTTGAAAGGTATAATGGTGATTGAACAATTGATGGGTTTGCATTAACCATATGTGTAGCAGTAGCCGGGCCATTACAACCATTTGCAGAAGCAGTGACAACTGATACACCAAACCAGCCGGCTGTCCATGTAACCGTTCCCGTTAACGGATTAATAGAATTTCCACCACTGATACTTGCCGGATCAAGACTGTAGGTGATACCGGTATTATTTGAGGATGTAGCTCCATAAACTACTGTTCCCGCACCTTGATTTCTTACTGATTGCTCTCCTAATGCAAAAACGGGAGTGCCAACAGTTGCAGTTAAGGTAACAAGATGTGAAGAAGTTTTAGGACCGTTACATCCCACTGCTGTTGCTGTAATTGTAGTACTACCGGTCCAGTTGTTTACATAAGTTACGTCACCGGTTGTAGTGTTGATCGTATTGCCTGATGCTGTACTTGCTGCATCAAGGCTATATGAAATGCTTGTACTGTTTAATGCACTAGCCGCATAATTTACCGTTGCTGTGCCCTGGCACCGGGTTGATGAAGTGCCCGAATAAAACACAGGTATGCTAACAGTAGGCGTAACCGTTACTGTATGAGTTCCCGAAGCTGGTCCGCTACAGCCAGATGCAATTGCAGTTATAGTCGTAGTGCCATTCCAATTTGCCGCATAGGCTATTATACCGGTTAAAGCATTGATCGTATTATTTCCGGCAATGCTAGCGGCATCTAGTGTATAAGAATAAGCTGTGGCATTAGGGCAAGTAGCCGTATACGTTACCGAACCAGTTCCCTGGCAACGGATGGATGCTGGTCCTGAATTAAATGTGGCAGCTCCAACTGTTCTATTTATAGTTACTGTATGATTTGATGTTCTAGGTCCGTTGCATCCATCAGCACTCGCTGTTATTACAGATGTCCCTGTATAATCAGGAAAATAAGTTACGGCACCGTTGGAACTGTTAATGGTATTTCCCGCTGAAAGACTTACAGCATCAAGACTGTAGGTTATGATTGTATTATTGTTTGCATCTGCAGTATAAGTCACGGTATTTGAACCCTGGCATCTTGCAGATGTTGCACCCAATACAAATACGGGTGTACCAACGGTGGGTGTGATACTTACTGTATGCATGGCGGTCTTTGGACCATTGCATCCGGCAGCACTCGCAGTTATAAATGTTGAACCACTCCAGCTTGCTACATACATCACAGAACCTGTCGTTGAATTGATAGAGTTTCCACCAGACAGGCTTGCTGCATTTAAGCTATAGGTGATCCCTGTTGTATTTAATGATGTTGCCTCTTGCAAGATCGTAGCAACTCCCTGGCATCTTGAAGAATTGCTGCCGGATAAAAATACAGGGATCGACACTGTAGGTGTTATAGTAACGGTATGCGTAGCCGAAACAGGTCCATTACAACCATTTACCGTGCACGTTATGATGGTTGTACCACTCCAGCCTGTACTATAAGTTACCTGACCGGTTGAACTATTGATCGTATTGCCATTCGACGAACTGTTTACGTCAAGGCTAAATATCTTACTTGTATTATTAGCTGTTGTGGCGCTGTAATTAACATTTCCTGATCCCTGGCAACGGGTTGATGTTGCACCCATTGTAAATACCGGCATACCTACTGTAGGCGTAACCGTTACCGTATGGTTAGCAGATTTGGGTCCGGCACAACCGATCGCTGTTGATGTTATGGTTGATGTCCCACTCCAGCCGGTTGCATAGGTTACCTGACCTGTAGCCGAATTGATTGAATTTCCCCCGGTGATGCTGGCAGGATCCAGACTGTAAACTATTCCTGAATTATTTGTTGCTGTTGATGAATAAGTTACTGCTCCAATACCCTGGCATCGAGATGAGGCAGATCCCAATGAAAAAACCGGTGTTCCTACAGAACCAATAATAGTTACTGTATGCGTTGCCGTTAGAGGACCACTGCATCCTGCGGCGAAAGCTGTAATGGTCGTTTGTCCAACCCACAATGCAGAATACGTTACAGCACCGCTTGTTGGATTTATTGTATTGCCAGCTACTAAGCTCAAAGGATCTAAACTGTATGTTATCCCGGAATTGTTTACTGCCATAGTGGTATAAACAATTGTACCAGCCCCTAAACAACGAGTTGATGATGACCCTGATGAAAAAATCGGCACTTGTACGTTGGAATTAGTCGCGGCTAAATGTATCGCCGTTACAGGCCCGTTACAACCTTCTGCAGTAGCGGTAATAGTTGACATTCCTGTCCAGGCAAGATCATATGTTACTTGTCCCGTAACTGCATTTATAACATTCCCTGCAGCGGTACTTGTTGCATCAAGGCTATAAGTCAGGCTGCTGCTATTGATTGCCGTTGCAGTATATGTTACGCTCCCTCCTCCCATACAACGACTGGAGTTCAATCCAAATGTGAAAACCGGAACGGCAACCGTTGGTGTAACAATAACTGAAATGGCCGCTCCTCCTAAACTCCATGCACCTGCATTATTTTGTGCCCTTAAATAATAAGTTCCGGATGCATTTGTATTAAAAGTAGAAGTAGAAATAGCAGTGCTTGTTCCGGATGCACTTGTCTGCCAATACCATGTTTCCCCGGTAGCCGGAGATCCTGTAGCATTAATTGTCACACCCGGATTACTGCATTGAGGGGAGTTTGAAATCAAAACAGCCGGCATTGAGGGAACTGCTATTACCGAACCGTTTACATTAACATCATCAATAGACCAGAACTTTCCATTGTCTTTCATTTTAATGATATATATCCTAAAAGTAGCACCTGCTATATTATTAAACTGGCTTGCAGGTAATGAAATAGTTTCAAATTGGGGATTGTCCTTTGGAATATAGTTACTTCCCAGGTCGGATGTAAAATTGTCAAGGCTGGATCTGAGAAACCACTTATTTTCATTCTTATCGTCTTCTGCATATTGATTAAAGGATACAGAAGATAAGTTTAGGCCGTAACCGCTAACTGCAGTAACAGAGAATTCAATAAATTCTGCTGGATCGATGGTACCCCCTAAATTCCAGCTTTCTGTGGCATAACGGTTGGACTGTGACTTGCACACTACATTTGCTGAGCTTATATTACTGAATATTGCATTTGCAGGTTGGATGGTAACAGCGGTAAACGGGTTTGGACATGTTCCTGACCCTGTAAATTCATAAATTCCTAGCTGGGCGACTACGGAAGCTTGAATAAATACTACCAGAGATCCCGCTAATAGAATCATTAGGATTTTCCGCTTAATAGCTGGATTAGGGCGTGATTTCATCTTGTTTTGTTTGGATTTGGATATATATTATATAAGGAACGATCATTGATCATTCTCGAAATAAATGTGTAATGATATAAGTATTTAAGAAAACCTGAAACTGAAGACCTTGTTTAAAGAGGTATAAAAATGATTCCATTTCGATATTGGCTTTTAATTAATCTACGTAGGGTTATTCCTGTTTTTTCAATGCTATAAAGGATAACCCATGGTTGTATTACTCACAAACGAATTAAATAATAGAATATTATTAAATCCATTTAACAAATTATGAGGGTGAATAGCTTTTTTATTCAATTTCACACAATTTATAGGGCCTGCGATATACGTAAATAAAAAAAGAGCTCATAAATATGCGCTCTCTTGTGAACCTTGCGATTCTGTAACCCCCAAAGAAAATATCATAGTTGCTGTTGCCAGCTATTAATCAGAAGTATGTTTTTATCCCTGACGCCCGTTTGAAGTTTAAAAAGAAGCTGCCATTATTGGAATGACAGCTCCAGGTAAAAGTCAGGCACAATTCGTTTAAAAAGTTTAATACCATGGACTGTAATAATGTGAAAAGAATAGGATAACCATTTGGTTGTAAGTAACACTTACTTTTAGTTAGCTTTCTTTGCTGTCTGGATAACATTGCTTGCATAAGCCTTATCATTACCATCAACAGTTAATATCCTATAATATAACTGTCCAGCTTTCATCTTCTTTATATCCTGCTTAAAGCTGAAGCTATTGTTTTGCTTTGGATCCGCTCCCATCACCAGGCCAATGGTAGAAAATACCTTACCATCAGTACTTGACTGTACCTCACAGAAATTCAAGGTTGAATTTTCCGCAGAATTCCAATTTATTACAAGGCGATCATTTTCAACTGTTGCTTTTAAGTCAGTAATAGCAGCAGTTGCTGATTTAGCAGTTTGTGAAAATGAATTTGAAAAAGAGATAGATAATAAAAGAACACAAATAGAGATACGCAGGGTAAAATTTGAATTCATTTCTTTGGTTTGAGGGTGAGGTTTGAAATTGGTGACCGAGGTAACTGTCATCCGATTTCAACACAAACATAATATCGGTTTCGCAAACCGCATAATTTTTTGACCGTAATTTTACCATCTTTCGAGTTTTAATACCCAAAAGGTCAATTGTGGTAATCATCATCTACAGGTTTTAAGCTATTGCACTAAATGGTTTCTAATGAATGGCCATTTTTTTTGGATCTTATTAGTAGCTAATAAAATTCTCATTTTAAAATTCAGGAAAAACTGAGTACATACAGTATACATATATAGGCCCATAGTTTCATCAATTGCACCTCCATAATTGCCAGCAACCTGTTGGATTAAATTACCAACACCTTTAGAATAAAGGTCAACCACATGGCTTATTCCAATTTTAAAATAATCTTTATTTGTCATTTGATATTTATATTTAGTAAAAAATTCGATAATTTAACTAAATGTTTAATAATGAGAGATTTATATTTAATTTTAAAAAAATATTGATGGAGCCGGGTTATCTTACCAAAGTTTCCAGATTTTCATTATTATAGGGCATAAAAAATTATATTTTTATAAAAAATAATGCGCTGGAATCTATTAAAAATCAGTTAAATATTTCAAAATTTGAATTCTACATTTTATAGTTGCAAGAAAATTGATACTATGCCAAAATTGCAGACCATTTACTATAGAATTTAGTAGGTGTTTTTGCTCATTTTAGGCCAAAAATCTCATTCATAAGTCCCCTCGCTATAATTCGCTTACATTGCATCATGAAATTTTTTGCTTACTTGCTTTTTTCCATTTCTATAATTAACATAAGCTCCTGCCGCGAGCCTAAGGAACTTGAATTCAGGGAGTTTAAAAACCTGGCTGTGGATAGGATCGGATTTACTGGAGCCAATTTGAAGGTGGACCTTGTGTATTATAATCCCAATAATTTTGGATTGGAGTTAAATCGAACTGATCTGGACATTTATGTGGATAGTACGTTTCTGGGCCATTCCAGCCAGGATATACAACTTGCAATTCCAAGCAGGGACATTTTTACAATTCCACTGCAGGTAGACCTCGACATGAAAAATCTATTAAAAAACGGGCTGGTTGCTCTTCTTAATAAGAATGTTACTGTTAGATTATTAGGAAAGGTAAAAGTGGGAAAGGGCGGAGTTTACAAAAGCTTTAATGTTGATTACCAAACGGTTCAGAATTTCTCGTTATTTTAGAAATCGATGACTCCTGGAAACAGCTTTACGTTGGCTGATCTCTACCAATTAATGCTTTTTTGTGATCCAGAACATAAGAATCAGCCCTTCTTAATGTAAGTACTGTCGGAAACTGGTGTTTCCACAGGTTTTTTGCAACATTTCGGAAGCCTTTTATAGGCTGTTTCATCAGCAGTTATATCATCGGCATCGTATCCCGCATTTGCAATGGCCGCTTTGATCACTTCAATATTGGTTCGGTCAGTGATCCAATTCACAGTAGTGGTCTTTTTCTTAACGTCAACCTTAACAGCAGTAATGCCATATTGATGGATAAGGTATTTCTCGATCTTATCCTTGCACATTTCACACTGCACAGTGGGTGTTTTGATAACTGCTTTTTCATTTACCTTTTGTTGTGCAAATGAATTAAATGCAAAACCCACAAGGGCGATAAAAGTTAAGTGTAGATGCCTCATTTTACTGTTTTGGCTAAAATTATTTTATTTTTTCCATTCTGCAGGATTTGCACGCCAGTTTAACAACGTTTTTAGCTCTTCTTCATCTACAATCCCCTTTTCTACCGCCAGGTTTATCAGTGTTTCATAATTCGTTATAGAACGCAAGGGGATCTCTGCATTAAAAAAAGCCTGTTGCGCCTGGTCAAACCCATAATTAAAGATCGATACCATCCCAACTACAGCCATACCTGCATTCTGAAGCACTTCGCACACTTGCAAACTACTTTTACCGGTTGATATGAGGTCTTCCACGACCAATATTTTTTGTCCGGGCTCATAACTTCCTTCTATTTGATTACCCATTCCATGCTCTTTTGGTTTGGGGCGTACATACATGAACGGCAGCTTAAGCTGGTCTGCAGCCATTGCCCCCCATGCGATCCCCGCTGTAGCAACTCCAGCCAATGCATCAGCAGCAGGAAACTGTTCAAAGATGACGCTGCATAACTCGCTTTTAATAAAATCCCTGATATA
>JBDSDG010000193.1:0-23426 GCA_039920685.1 Ferruginibacter sp. | reverse complement strand
CATACCTCCGAAGAAGCCAGCAAATAAACCAATTATAAAAGATACTGCTAAGATACTTCCGAAACCTGTTATACCTAAGCCCAAACCATTACCTCCTGAAGTTTTGAAAGAGGACAGTACGCCAATTGCCCGAAAGATGACTGAAAGAAAAAGAGCGGAACAAAGCAGGCTTACTATAGACGTAGATCACATTCAATTAAAACTTTACGATAATGGTATTGTAGACAATGATACCGTTTCTGTTTTTTACAATGGCAAACTGTTGGTGAGCCATCAAAAGCTTTCAGAAAAAGCTATAGAGCTTGAGATCCAGCTCGACAAAACGACCCGTACTCATGAAATAACATTGTATGCAGAAAACCTTGGCGGCATACCTCCAAATACCGCACTGGTTGTTGTAACGGCCGGGAATAAACGATACGAGTTGCATTCGAAAGCAAGCCTGGAGGAAAACGCAGTGTTGGTCTTTGAATATGAACCGAAGGAATAGAATTATTACGAAAACAATTCAAGCCTCATGGGTTCAGTGATACAATTATACCAAATCCTTTAATTTCTCCACTACTGTATCTATTTCCTCTTTTGTATTGTGTTTGCTGAAACTAAAGCGAACCGTTACCTGGTTCGGATTATTATTGATCGCCCGGATCACATGGCTGCCTTGGTCAGCACCGGATGTACAGGCACTTCCCCCACTTGCACAAATATTATTGATATCAAGATTGAATAAGATCATTTCCGATCTTTCGGTCTTTGGAAAACTTGCACTTAGAACAGTATATAAACTGTTTCCAAGCACATCGCCATTAAAACCGACACCCTGAATATACTTTTTTAGTTGCTCATGCATATAGTACTTTAATGTGCCGATGTAGGCACTGTCTGTCTCATAATTATCATGGGCCAATTCAAGCGCTTTGGCAAAACCAACAATTCCATAGATATTCTCGGTCCCGGCTCTCATATTTCGCTCCTGCGCGCCACCGTGAACAAATGGCTTTATTCGAACGTTCTCATTTATGTATAACATGCCTACACCTTTTGGTCCATGGAATTTATGCGCAGCACCTGTTATAAAATGAACAGGTGTATTACGCAGATCAAAAGGAAAGTGGCCAACGGTCTGAACTGTATCACTGTGAAAGATGGCGTTATATAACTTGCAAAGATTTCCTACAGTATGAATATCCAGAACATTTCCTATTTCATTGTTTGCATGCATTAAGGAAACCAAAGTCTTTTCTTCTGATGTTGCCAGAAGCTTTTCAAGATCTTCCAGATCAATATGCCCGTTAGGTAAGAGTTTTACGAGGCTGCGCTTTACAACGTCCATATTATCCAGGTGTTCAGCAGTATGAGAAACAGCGTGATGCTCAATTGAAGATGTAATGATATGCTTGCAGCCCAGGTCGCGAATAGAAGCCTGGATAGCCGTATTACTGCTTTCAGTTCCCCCGCTGGTAAAAAATATTTCTGCCGGATGCGCATTCAGGATCTTTGCAACAGATTTACGGGCGGTTTCAATCGCCATTTTTGTTTCTCTTCCGTAAGAATAAATCGATGAAGGATTACCAAACTTTTCTGTTAAGTATGGCATCATTATTTCCAGCACAAGTGGGTCTAAAGCAGTCGTTGCGGCGTTGTCGAAATAGATTCTGTTCATCCTTCAGGTTTGAGGTTCAAGGTTTGAGGTTTGAGGCTTGAAAAGTGAACTTCAAGCATCAAACACCAAACTTCAAACATTACATTGCTTCATTAATATCCTTAATGATCCTCAATGCGATATTATTCGCTGTTGTTTCAAAATTACTCTCTGCATAGATACGAATGATCGGTTCGGTGTTACTTGTTCGAAGGTGAACCCAGTCATTATCAAATTCTATTTTCAATCCATCCTCAGTATTTAAAGGCTGGCTCTTATATTTTATCCTGATCTTTTCGAACACCTCCTTAACATTCTTTCCATTGATCAGCTCGATCTTATTCTTGCTGATAAAATAATCAGGATAAGTATTACGTAGCTGCTTAATACTTTTTTTACTTTTTGCAAGATGCGTCAAGAATAGTGCAATACCGATCATTGCATCACGGCCATAATGAAGGTCCGGCAAAATGATCCCGCCATTGCCTTCTCCCCCGATCACGGCATGTACCTCCTTCATTTTCTTAACAACATTCACTTCACCAACAGCGCTCGAAAAGTATTCTCCTCCATGTTTGATCGTAACATCTTTCAATGCTTTGGTGGAAGACATGTTACTGACTGTATTTCCTTTTTGTTTACTCAGCACATAATCAGCAACTGCAACCAATGTATACTCTTCACCAAACATACTTCCATCCTCGCATACAAAACAAAGCCTGTCCACATCAGGATCTACTGCGATGCCCATTGACGCATTCTTACGGATAACTTCCCGGCTAAGCTGTGACAGATTTTCTGGTAAAGGCTCAGGATTATGCGCAAATTTTCCATTCATTTCTGAATTCAATAGCAGATAGCTTTCAACTCCCAAAGCGTTCAAAAGCGCTGGTATAGCAAGAGCGCCTGTACTGTTGATAACATCCACAACGATCCTGAAACCTGCTTTGGTAATGGCATCTTTATCAACCCATTTATTGGCAACAATTGAAGCAATATGCTTATCCAACATTGTATCGTTGGTGCCTACCGATCCTAGTTTATCCACTGGTGCAAATTCAAACGCTTCCTTATTCGCCAGTTCAAGGATCTCTTTGCCTTCATCAGCACTAATGAACTCACCTTTATTATTCAATAATTTTAATGCGTTCCATTCATCAGGGTTGTGACTTGCTGTGAGAATGATGCCACCATCAGCCTGAAGAAATTTAACAGCCATTTCTACGGTTGGAGTGGTACTAAGATCAAGGTCAATTACATCTATCCCAAGAGAACAAAGAGCTGCATTAACAAGGTCCTTTACTACAAGACCACTGATTCGTCCATCCCTTCCTATGACAACCTTTTTTTTTGACTTTGATTTGTTTGCCGGACCCAACAGCCAGGTTCCATAGGCGGATGCAAACTTTACAACATCAACCGGCGTTAGATTCTCACCTGGCTTGCCGCCGATCGTGCCCCTGATCCCCGATATACTTTTTATCAAAGCCATTTCAACCAAATTTTGCGACTGCAAATATAATGAAGATAAGGGAGGATGTGATGCGGGATGCGAGATACGGGATGGGGTTACCTGACAATGGCAGCAATGGCAACTTCGAACTTTAAACTATAAACCAAGAACTATGAACTATGTATTATGAACTCGTAACTTTGCCACATGCGTTCATGGTTTAAAGATTGGTTCAATTCTCCTTATTATCACTTGCTTTATTTTAACCGGGATGAATGTGAAGCTGCTGCTTTTATTGATAAGCTTATTGAGCACCTTAAACCAATCCCTAATTCAACCATGCTCGATGTTGCCTGTGGAAAAGGCAGGCACTCACTTCAACTGGCCAACAAAGGCTATGATGTGACAGGAATTGACCTGAGTGAGGATAGTATTGCTGAAGCACTTAAGTTTGAAAGTGATCATCTTCATTTTTACCAGCATGATATGCGACTTCCATTCCGCATAAATTATTACGATTATGTATTTAATTTCTTTACAAGCTTTGGCTATTTTGAAACACAAAGGGAAAACGACAATGCCATCCGCACCATTGCCCAATCCTTAAAACTAAATGGAACTTTTGTAATGGATTTCCTGAATGTTCATTATGCCGAGGATCACATGGTTCACAGGTCGGAGAAAGAAATAGATGGAATAAATTTTATAATAACAAAATGGCACAATGAAACGCATTTCTTTAAAAAGATCATGATAGAAGATGATACTTTACAGGAGCCTCACGTATATACAGAAAAAGTATCCAAGTTTACGGTAGGTGATTTCACTGAAATGTTTGCTTACCAGGGATTACAGATAAAAGAACTTTTTGGGGATTACAGCTTTGCAGATTATTCTTTGAAAAAATCTCCGCGGCTTATTATGATAGCGGAAAAGATCAGGGTGGTGTGAAAACGGGATATCGGATACCGGATTTCGAATGTTAGATACTTGATATCAGATACCAGATCAATCTGTACGTTTAGCAGCTACTTTTAGCAAACAGCAAACAGTATTCGCCAACCCAGCCCTTTACTTATTCCTGTTATTTAGCAACATCCACCTGGCTGTTTCATAGATCGCAGATGTTAATGCTGATAAATGCTTCTTTGCAGAATCCTGTTTTTGTAAGGTCAAAACAGGAATGCCAACTTTTACAGGAACAAACTCATCTTTATTAAAACGGATATTCTTGCGGTAAAAATAATCATCGCCCACTACTCCGATCCAACCGGGAGCATGGTAGATGATAAATGCAACATTATCTTTTTTTGAAGAATCCAGCAGATCACGTCCCAATGTACTATTGGTATATGGCTGTTGCAACATACCGGCAATGGTTGGGAGCACATCGATCTGGGAAACAGGTTCTGTATGTTTTTCCGGGGTCAATAGACCAGGAGCATAAAAAAGTAATGGAATGTGCTCATCGGCAAGTCGCTGCTCTTCCCATGCTTTAGGATAAATATCACCAACATTTCCCTCTAATCCGTGGTCACCGATAAAAACAAAAATTGTATTGTTGAAATATTCTTCCCTTTTTGCTGCCTCAATAAATTTCTTAAAGCAATAATCTGTATATGCAAACGCATTATATTCTTTCAAGGATTCGAAGCCATTCTTTTTTAATTCTTCGTCGGGTATTACCCTGGAAACAAAATCAGTGTCTTCCTCCGGAATATTGAATGGACGGTGATTATCTGCTGTTTGAATGATAGAAAAAAACGGTGACCGCTGCTTTGACATCACCTTGTTTGCTTCCATGAATAAATTCTTATCACTGATCCCCCATACATTGATCTTCTGTGATTCATATTTTCCCTCTTCGTAAATGTGAACACCTTTTATATTATTTACCAGTCCGTTAAAATTATTGAACTGGCTTCTGCCACCGATAAAATAAAATTTTTCATAGCCGTCGAAATCATTGATGATACTTCGCTGGTTAACTGTTGCCTCATTCCTCGTTGCAAATTTACTCAGCTGCACATCAGGTATACCTGTCAAAATTGCAAACACCCCCCGTGCGGTACCAAATGTTGGTGAAAAACATCTTTCGAAAAATATGCCTTGCCGGCTTAGTTCATGAAAATAAGGAGTGCTGTTAAGTAAATTTCCGCTCATACTGCTTTTATACATGCTGAAGCTTTCGCAGATAACGAGTACGATATTTGGCTGGCTTTCCAGTGCTTTGCTTCCGGGATGAATCAATCGTGTATAGCTTCCGGGCCGGGTTACTGACCTTTCAATATTCAAAAAATCGGCCATTAGCGGATAATAATCCTTCGCCCGAGTATTGTAATCTGGGTCGCGGAACCTAAGCGTTGTAAAAAAATTTTGCAACGGGTTTAAGGCAAGGTTGCTTTTAAATTCATCATTCAAACTGAATGCCCTGTAAAAATCAAGGGGCTTAACAGTAAGGAAGCCATACATGAACCACCCGAGTATAACCATCGCCGTTAGATGCCATCTTCTCCTGTAATAGAATTTATGCACATTGATGTTCTTTCCCTGAACACCCACATGTGTGCGACGGAACATCCAGATCATCATTAGAACCGCCCCGAAAAGTCCTATCAGGATCCAAACGATCGGGTAGCTTTGCCATACCATTTGAAGGCTTTCCTGCGGATCTTCTGCAAATATCAACGCATCAGCATTCAGCCTTGCATTAATATATGCAAACTGACCAAAATCTGCACCGTAAAAAAACAAAACAAGTAAGGTAAGAATTCCAAGATAGATGGTCCAGAACTTTTTTAACCGCTGGCTGTAAAATGGAGAGAACTTAGGATAGATCGAGAACAATGCTATAGGAAACAAGATAAATGCTATCCAACGCAGATCGTATTTCAATCCAAGCCAGAACGAAGGCAAAAGGTCCAGAACAGGGATCGTCTTCGGCTTAAAAAAAATCACCGTGGCGATCCTGAAAGCAGTGAAAATAAAGAGGTAGATCAAAAACAATTTAACTATCCACTGTATTGTTTTTGATACCCTGTATTTAATAAGCATTCTGCAATATCGGTTTAAATGAATAGCTAAGGGTAAGACAGCTAAATATTATCCTTTGAACCGCCTGTAAATAACGTCAAGGTTTAGGGGACGGATCATGGTCCAGAAGATAATAAGAGCAGCATCGCATTCCCAAAGTTCCCATTTTTTTGATTCATCAGGTATCAGTAAAACAAAAAGCAATCCTATAAGCAGGAAGAGGCTATGCTTATAACCGGGCAGCGGACAACCAAACTGATTCACGAAATTTTTGAAGCCTGTATATTTCTTATACAGGTATGGACAAATTACAAAAACAAATGCGCCAATAGCAGTAAATGCATAAGTGAAGATCACCTTATTCAGTTTCACTCCATTGATCTTTAAATTGTGAAAATTCGTTTCTCCCTGCAGGTTATCTTTTTTAAAAAGACCGGTTGTTTGCCAGTGAAAGATCCTTTGTCCCCAGGATATTTCCTCTCCTGCCATAAAAATCAGTGCAAATGCCACGAACAGTTGAAAAAAGCCAGCAAGGTAGTTTTTACTACTGATATTTTTAACACACTTATAAAGAACATAAATGGCTCCGAGGAACAATGCAATGGAGGTAATGTTCTCTACAAACTGGTCTTCCTGTAATAGCTGCATTCCAAATCCCGGATCGATCCTTACAGCTGCAACAATAAAAATATTAAGGCATACATATCCGAAAATGATCCACCTGTCGCTCCTGCTTACATCCATCATTAAAAAGTTTATCGGCAAAAATAAATAAATAAACTGCTGTTATGGATTTTGTTTTAAGCGCTGGTAATAAATAAAAAATATTTCTAAGTGATTGTGTTTAATTTTAAATTCAATCTCATTATGGAGCATATCATTAATTTTGACCGCAGTCTTTTCCGTTTGATCAATTACAACGGGCATAATGATTTATTTGATTGGCTTATGCCATTTATGCGTAATTCCATATTCTGGTATCCGGTTTACCTCTTCATGTTCCTGCTGATAGTTTTTAATTGTAAGAAGAATGCTCCATGGCTCATCCTATTCAGTATAATAACAGTTATCCTTACAGACCAGGTGAGCAGCACATTAATAAAGCATAATTTTCACCGGCTTCGTCCATGTGCAGATGAATTGCTAACCCTGTGGCGCAGATCGCTTGTTGGTTGTCCGGGGAATTCCAGCTTTACCTCTTCCCATGCAAGCAATCATTTTGGGATCGCAGTATTTTTCTTTATTACCCTGAAAAAAACGTTTGGCAATTGGATGTACCTATTTTTCCCCTGGGCATTATTGATTTGCTATGCACAAGTGTATGTAGGGGTTCATTATCCACTTGATGTGATCTGTGGTGCAATTGTAGGATGCCTTTTAGGTTTTTTTACCGCTTATGCTTACAGAACCACTATATATAAAGTTTCCGCCAACTACCATGGCTGACCGGCCTACCTGCACATATAAAATCAATTAAATTAGATTTACTGATATTTGCATTGGCCCTTTTAACAACAAGCGCGCTTATTTATGACCGAAGTATTGATACTCCTGTTGCTGATCTTTGTGAATGCACTTTTTGTAATGAGCGAAATAGCCTTGGTGAGTGCCCGTAAGGGAAGGCTCGAATCCCTCTCCAATAAAGGGGATATGAAGGCAAAGGCGGCACTAGACCTGGCGGAAAATCCTGAAAAATTCTTAAGCACTGCGCAGATTGGCATCACCCTCGTTTCCATCCTTACGGGTGTGTATTCCGGGGAAAAATTTGGAAAGGATCTGCAACCCGTGATTCAAAAAATAGAATTGCTCAGCCCCTATTCTCAAACGATTGCAACCGGTATAGTAGTTATAATTGTGACATTCCTTTCGATCATTTTTGGCGAGCTAATCCCCAAAAAATTTGGATTGATCCGGGCAGAAAAAATATCCAGGCAGGTTGCGGGCCCAATGAATATACTTTCAAAGATCATGCATCCGTTCGTATGGCTGTTGTCCAATCTGACAAACCTGATCTTTAAAATATTTAATATTTCCAAAGCGAGTGACAGTTCTGTAACTGAGGAAGAGATCAAGGCAATGATATCAGAAGGCAGTGAACACGGCACCATTGATGAGGATGAAAAAGAGATCATTGAACGGGTATTTCATCTCGGGGACAGGAATATAACTTCATTGATGACACACAGGACCGACATTGTTTGGGTTGATACAAAGGATACAGTTGAAGAATTGAAATCCCAATTCCCTGAAATAGTTTACTCCACATTCCCGGTATGTGATGGATCGGTGGATGATATAAAAGGATTGGTATACGTAAAAGATCTATTAAAAGCTGAGCCGAATACTTTACTTCAAAAGCTGATCAAGCCTGCCTTGTTTGTTCCAAAGAATAACAAAGCTTATCAATTGCTGGAAAAATTTAAAGAAACCAAGATCCATACCTGCTTTATTGTTAATGAATATGGAACAATGGAAGGCATGATCACCCTCAATGATATTTTGGAGGCGATAGTCGGGGATGTTCCGCAGACCG
The DNA here is from genome assembly GCA_039920685.1 of Ferruginibacter sp. Classification (GTDB taxonomy): domain Bacteria; phylum Bacteroidota; class Bacteroidia; order Chitinophagales; family Chitinophagaceae; genus Ferruginibacter. The sequence continues at coordinate 14,765 of JBDSDG010000193.1, read as the reverse complement.
GCCAGGAGGAGTATGAAATTGTAAAAAGGCAGGACGGCACATACCTTGTAGATGGCCAGATCCATTTTTATGATTTCTTAAGTTACTTTGAAAAAGGCGATTGGGAAGGAGACCAGGATTTTGATACACTTGCCGGGTTCGTATTACACGAGCTTGAACATATTCCTAAGACCGGTGAAACATTTGAATGGAGAGGCTTCTCGTTTGAGATCATCGATATGGATGGCCAACGGATAGATAAAGTAATGGTCAGGATCTCTGATGAGCTAAAAGAAGAGATGGAGAACGAAGGTTAAAAATTAAAGGTTGATGTCTTATCCGGATTGTTAAGCCTGGTACTTTTTCGTTTGCCGTTCACCGTTACATGCAACAAGCTCATTTGCTCCTTTTTATACTCGTATAATATATCATCTGTAACGATAATATCTTTTACGGTGGTAATATTTCCTGCTTCAAAATAACTGTATATACCTTCCTCGATCTGCTCGTATCCAATATATTTCAGCTGTATATTCTTTCCGTCGATGATAATGTGGAGATGTTTTTGAACATAATCATTTACAACCTTATCCATTGCTGTCCTATTCTTTGGATCCATCAGATCAATATGAATATGATACGCCTGGCGCAATGTTTTTTCAAAATCATCAGTAAAGATCTTACAGCTTACTTCCACCGTTTTTTCTTTTGCATTCTGATCGATCTCAACAACACTGATAAACAATGGATGCAACGATACATGCATACCTGGTATGGTTATCAATGCTGCAAGAAGCCATTTAAATAATATTGACGCCATTTACAGATGAAATTTTTTTCAATAGGCTCTTTACGCCGAAATTTGAGAACACAAACATAAGATAAAGCGCTATTGCTGATCGCCCTTTATGAATGATTTTACATTTTATTTTACTTTGGGCTGGCAACATATCATTAGCCTTGAGGCTTTAGATCATATCCTGTTCATTATGGCATTGTCAGCAGTTTATAGCGTTAAAAAGTGGCAGCCTGAGCTGATCGTTCTTACAGCATTTACGGTCTGCCACTCAATAACACTAGCATTAAGCGTTTATGATATAGTCCGAATAAATTCCTGTTGGGTAGAATTTTTGATACCGGTCACCATTATTGCAACTGCAGTGTTTAACCTATTTCAAAATGGAAAACCAGGATCATTAAAATTTAATTATCTGCTTGCCATGTTTTTTGTTTGATCCATGGCCTGGGATTTGCGAATACTATCAGGTTCATGCTTTCAAATGACCAAAGCATTGCAGTTCCGCTACTTGGCTTTAATATGGGATTGGAAGCAGGACAGGTTGTTGTGGTTAACCTGATCCTTATTGCTGGTTATTTATTGTTGAATAAATTTTCACTTGCTTCTAAATGGTGGACATGGTCATCGTCTACAATAGCTTTTAGAATGGAATCATACATAGCTTTTTACCCGTGGCCGGCCTAAACAATATGTTTGATCAGTTACTTGAAACTTAAAACATCTTAAAAAATAACATGAAAAAAATAATTTGTTTCCTGGCATTCGGTTTATTCATTATAATAGTTCAGGGGCAGGATATTAAAAATAATCAGGGCAGTAATCACGGCAACAGGTTTGAACAACTTGGAACTATTTTGCCCACCGCCAACGAATACAGAACGGCAAGCGGGTCTCCGGGGTCTAAATACTGGCAACAACGCTGCGATTATGATATCGTTTGTGAATTGGATGAAACAAATCGCAGGCTAAGCGGGAAAGAAACACTAACCTACTTTAATAATTCACCGGATAATCTTAATTACCTCTGGCTGCAGCTGGACGAAAATGAGCATAGCGCTACCAACAATTCCGGCTACCAGGGCAGCAGTGTCATGCAAAAAACTCTTAGTGACCAGGAGATTGCAAAAATGAGCGGCAAATCAGATAAGGAATATGGAGACAACATTTTAAATGTTAGCGATGTAACCGGGAAAGCACTGAGATATACCATCAACAAAACCATGATGCGTGTAGAATTACCGGTATTTTTAAAGCCTGGTCAACAATTTATATTTAAAGTTGAATGGTATTATAATCTTACTGAACGTATCAGGCAAGATGGCCGTGGAGGATATGAAGTATTTGAAGATGGTAATGTTCTATTTACGATCTCACAATGGTATCCACGATTATGTGTCTACAGCGATTTCCAGGGATGGCAAAATCATCAGTTCACCGGCACAGGTGAATTTGCGCTTACGTTTGGAAACTTTAAGGTAGCAATGACAGTGCCGGCAGATCATATCGTGATGGCAACCGGGCAGGCACAAAATTATCAACAGGTGCTTACACAAACTCAATTTGCCCGATGGAAGTCGGCACAAACTTCAAAAGATGTAACAGAGATCGTAACACTTGAAGAAGCCAAAGCAACGGAAAAGCAACGATCTGCGCAAAAGAAGACATGGATTTTCAAAGCGGACATGGTACGTGATTTTGCATGGGGAAGCAGCAGGAAATTTATATGGGATGCTATGCCGGCATATGTGGAAGGTAAAAAAATAATGTGCATGAGTGCCTATGGCAAGGAAGCGTATAACCTTTACAGAAAGTACAGTACAAAAACGGTTGCCCATACCATTAAAACTTATTCAAAGTTTACAATTCCTTATCCATATCCTGTTGCACAAAGCATTGAAGCTGCAAATGGAATGGAATATCCAATGATCTGCTTTAATTACGGCCGTTGTGAAAAGGATGGTACATATAGTGAAGGAACCAAGAACGGCATGCTTGGTGTTGTAACCCATGAAGTTGGCCATAATTTTTTTCCAATGATCATTAACAGCGACGAAAGACAATGGACGTGGATGGATGAAGGACTGAATAGTTTTTGCCAATATCTTACCCAAGAGTTGTTCGATAATAAATTCCCTTCTTCCCGTGGGCCGGTCTATAAGATCGTGGATTACATGAAACTGCCAAAAGACCAGCTGGAGCCCATTATGACGAATAGCGAAAACCTTATTAATTTTGGCTCCAATGCTTATTCAAAGCCTGCTGCAGGTTTGAACCTCCTTCGGGAAACTATCATGGGTAGGGAATTATTTGATTACTCATTTAAAGAATATTCACGGAGATGGGCTTTTAAACATCCTACCCCTGCAGATTTCTTTCGTACAATGGAAGATGCAAGCGGCGAAGACCTTGACTGGTTTTGGAGGGGGTGGTTCTATGGAACCGATCCTTGTGATATTTCATTGGACACCGTAAAATGGGCAAATCTAAGTACACAAGGACCTGCCACCTCAAATCGACGGGAAAGAAATAATGGCCAACAAATCTCTAAACCAGCAGTGGATACTTTTGATGACATTTCGAAGATACGCAACAGGGAAGATAGTAAGATCGTATTTGAAACGGACCTGGATCTAAGCCTGAGAGATTTTTACTGGAGATATGACAGGGGGCTTGCAAAAGTTGATACGTCAGCATTTACAGTTAGCAGTCCGGCAATGATACCTGATACACTAACAACAGAACAGAAGATCCAGATCGCCGGCGGCAGAAATTTGTATGAACTTACATTTAGTAACCTTGGTGGCCTGGTGATGCCAATCATTATAGAATGGACTTTTAAGGATGGATCAAAACAAATAGACAGGATCCCGGTATATGTTTGGCGCAAAAATGAAAATAAGGTTACAAAAACTTTTTTAAAAGATAAAGAAGTTGTCTCTGTCAAACTTGATCCTTTTAGAGAAACCGCTGATATAAATGACAGCAATAATAGTTGGCCTGTAGTTGCGGAACCATCAAAATTCCAATTGTATAAAGGCCGTTCCGCCACACCAAGGGGTGCAGGCACAGGAAATAATCCAATGCAAAAAGAGATCAAATAACATCTCTATTGGCTTCACAGCCGGAATGGTCCGGGAAATTGTGCCACACTTGATTGAAAAGGGGTACAATGTTTGTATATTTATTATTGAATTTCATGGTATTACGCTTTATTATCCAATCTCCACTAGCCAATATCACTATCTCTTAAGATCTATTTGCAATAATCATTTTAAGTGTAACCACTCATATTAACACCCTGGACATTATAAAACAAAATTTTAAAACGTTTATTATGAAAATAAATACACTTTTAAATACTTCGGCTATTATAGGAATGCTGTTGGCGTGTGTACTTACCTCGCAAAAAGCATCAGCCCAGGCCTTTTGTGCCAATGAAGTTGTTTACTGGAGTGAAGATTTCGGTACAGGAACAACCCCAACGAGCCATCCCAATGTACTGAATTCTCTGGTCTATCAACCTACAGGGCCTTTGGAAAATGAAGGTGTTTACAGAGTAGTAAGGAATACCCATCAAAAACCGGAATGGCATACATCCCCCGATCATACACCCGGAGATGTGAACGGGAAAATGCTGGTTGTTAATGGACTTGCGGAAACTTTTTTCAGAAAAGGTGTTACAAATCCAAACGGCTATCCTGCAGGATTTTATTCTGTCAGCGTGTTTATGATGAACGTTAATACACCCGGTACTTGTGCTCCAACACCTATCCTGCCTAATCTTACGATCAATATGGAATACAGGGACGCTAATAATGATTGGATAGGAATGGGCAATTCTCCCGTTACTACTGTAACTATTGCACAATCGGCCACACCTACCTGGGTTCAATTAGGTGCTGTATTTACACTACCTGCTACTGGCACTTTCGTGGTAAACCGGATCAGGTTTTACTTAACCGATAATCCTGCTGCGGGTTGCGGAAATGATTTCGCACTTGATGATCTCAAATTTGCTTCTTGTCCTGCCGGCGGACCATTACCGGTTCAATTCTTAAACATTAGTGCGGTTAAAAAAGGTAGTGGAGTACAGATCAATTGGGCTACTGCGTCTGAGTTCAATAACCGTTATTTTGATATTGAGAAGAGTACAGATGGAGGATATAACTGGATCACAGTATCTACCACTGAAAGCAAAGGCAATGGCAACATTTTAAAAAATTATAGCGCGTATGATGCTAAACCCACGCCAGGGGCTAATTTCTATCGTATAAAGCAAGTGGATGTAGATGGCACTGCCAAATATTCAGCTACGGTTGTATACAAACTGATCATTACAAATACTGATGTTTCTGTGATCGCTAATCCTTTTTTCAATCAAATAGACGTGAGATTTCTGAGCGATCATAGCCAGGTGTTAAGTGTTCGATTGTTTGATAATTTGGGAAAGCAGGTTTATTCATCACCAATGAATATTTCTAAAGGAGCTTCTGATAAAATGATCCCTGGAACCAATTTACAGAAAGGATTATACATTTTGAATATTACAAATGATATGGGAGAAATAATTTACAGTGATAAATTGATAAAGCAATAAAAGGTAATTGAATTAAAAAAGAGCTGCCAGGAAATTGGCAGCTCTTTTTTTGTTATTTAGACATGCATCGTCCTAAAATAGGTTGACATAAAAACAATGTGACCATTATGAACAAAGGACAATACAATATTATAAACCAGTTTGTCCGTCGCGTAATGCCTTTTTCTTTCCTTTGTTCTTTCTTTCCCATTCAACCATTTGAGCGGTCTTATCTGGCTTCTTATCTGTTTTAGATACTTCTTTAACAGGTGAAGAAGGATTTACTAAATTATTTCTATCCCAATGCTCGGTTTTTACGAGCCTGCCTGAGCCTGCTTCGTAGTATCGCCACTCTCCATCCTTTACACTATACGGTTCTGCTTTTACGATCTTATAATCAACTATTTCATTGCTGGCTGTTCCATACACGGCAATTGTATCAAAAGGACTATCGGGGTTATACCCTCTCCAGTTCTCTTCCCTCACGAGGTCGCCTAGATAAGTAAAATATTGTTGTGGTCCATCTTTTCCACCTAATACATAATGTTCAACGCCCACCAGGTCGCCTTCAAGATTATATTGACGCCAATATCCATCTTTTACACCATTTTTAAATACCCCTTCTTCTTCATACCCTGGCTCTCCTCTTAGTTCTTCATGGTGGATCACCCATTTCCCTTGTTTTTGTCCTTGCTTATTGATAGCATTGATCGTATCTCCTTTCGCATTTAATTTATATTCCTTGTATTGGGCAGATAAATGGTTTGCAAAAAACAATATAAAGGCGACCAGGAAAAAAGATCTTGAAATAGTAACTTTCATATTAGTGGATTTGACTTCATATATAACCTGACATTGAATTATTACAAATTCAAATTTACAGGAATACTGATTTTGATAAATGTTAATTATCCCGGTAAATTGCACCGGATGAAAGATTATAAAAAGTATTATATCATAGATGCTCCGCCTGAAGTTGTATACAATGCACTTACTAACGAGGCAACAATACAGCTTTGGAGTGGAGAAGAGGCGGTTATGCCTTTGAAGCCAGGCTCAGAATTCTCATTGTGGAATGGAAGCATCATTGGGAGAAATTTAGAATTCATACCTGGTAAAAAGATCGTGCAGGAATGGTTTTTTGGTGAACAGCAAGAGCCTTCCATCGTATCGATCATTCTTCATCCCGACAAATCACGTACGTCTGCCGAACTTCGGCACACCAACATTCCCGATGAGGATTTTGAAAATATAAAAGAAGGATGGGATGAAAATTATTTTGGTTCCGTCATTGATTTTTACCAGGAATGATCTCGCTTTTTATTTATGACAGCTTCCAGACAACTATTAAAAATACTTGCCCTTCCGATCGATATTTCAAGGATACTGAAATACCTGGCCGATCAAAAAAATTTCCTGGCAAAAAATATCAGGCCTATCCTTGAAACCGGAATGCAAACAAATGATGGCAGCCTTGATCATGCCGACCTGGATAAGATCAATCAATATTATGGTCTTGCCGTACCAGCAATACTGGGAGAAGCATTTTGCAGTTTACGGGGAAAAAAAATGTCAGTGGATGAACGATGGGCCAGCACTTGCCAGGGAGCGATGACAGGTTTGTTCGATGATTTTTTTGATAAGCAGTATTTGTCAGATCAATCGGTGGCGGAAATGATTGCAGAAAAAGGTTCCGCGTCTACCTTGTCGAATGAAAAGCTATTTAATATTTTTTATAGAACGGCGCTTAAATATTCGCCATCTGAAAATTCAATGCTGGAAGCGTTAAAAGCGGTTTACAATGCCCAGGTTGGAAGTAAAGATCAAAAGAACGGATCGCTTTCAAACGATGAATTATTAGACCTGACATTTAAAAAAGGGGGTAGTTCAGTGATATTTTACCGCACTGCATTTTTACCTGTTGCTACAGAAATGGAATCAACACTATTGTATAACCTTGGAGGGCTCATGCAATTAGCAAATGATATCTTTGATGTTTATAAAGACAGGGAAGGCAATATACAGACAATGATAACAGGAGCAAAACACATTGCACCCATCCGGAACTTTTTACGATCACAGCTTATCCATTATTTTAATGACAGTTACGGAATAGGCTACCCGCATAAAAATGTTGAACGATTTTTTAAAATTATCTCTATCGGGATCTTCAGCCGGTGTTTTGTATGCCTTGACCAGCTTGAAGCTAATGAACGGTCCACAGATGACGAATTTATAGTGCAGCTATATTCACGAAAACAATTGATCTGTGACATGGACAAAGGAGTTAACCTGTTTCGATCTGCTCGTAGTCATATTGTTCATATTCCTTAAGTTGGCCGGCTTCCATCACGGCACGCGGAGCAGCCTCGAACGTAAGATCTTAACCTATGCAACAACCTGTAAATAAAACATTGCTTATCCTGGTTTTGGGAATGCTGTCGGCAATTGGCCCTTTTTCTATTGATATGTATTTACCCGGTTTCCCTGCCATTGCGGAAGATCTCCATACATCGGTTGCAAATATTTCGCTGTCCTTATCAAGTTTCTTTATTGGCATTTCGATTGGGCAGCTGATCTACGGACCATTGCTTGACAGGTATGGGCGAAAGGCTCCTTTGTATTTTGGACTTAGTATTTATATAGCTGCCTCTGTTGGCTGTGCATTGGCAACATCCGCAAATATGCTCATTGGGCTAAGACTGGTTCAGGCACTTGGCAGTTGTGCTGGCATGGTGGCGTCGCGTGCAATAATCAGGGACGTATTTGGAGTAGATGAGATTGCAAAGGTGTTTTCTAAATTGATGCTGGTGATCGCTGTTTCGCCCATTATTGCACCTACACTTGGTGGTTACCTGATAGCAGAATATGGATGGCATTCCGTATTTATTGTTCTTACATGCATGTCTGTTGTTGTTTTGATCGCGACCCATTTTATACTTCCAAAAAGCCTGCACGACAATAGCTATTCATTAAGTCCCCGACTCATCACCAAAAATTATTTATCAGTATTGAAAACACCACAGTTTTATACCTATGCATTTACAGGAGCAATTGCCGCATCGGGATTGTATGCCTATATTTCCGGTTCACCGTATGTATTCATTCAATTATTCAGGGTAACAGAAAAACAATATGGGTGGATATTTGCTATAGCAGCCCTTGGACTTATCATCGCCAGCCAGGTAAATAGCCTGCTATTGAAAAAATACAACAGTCAACAAATAACGAGGATAGCATTGTGTTGCCAGGTTTTAACAGCAATAATTTTATTTACAGCTTCTTCCTTGCAATGGCTTGATGTATACGGTACTGTTGTACTGATTTGTATCTTTTTAGGCTGCCAGGGTTTTATTTTTCCAAATACTTCTGCATTGTCTATGGCACCTTTTGGGAAGAATGCAGGCAGTGCTTCAGCATTAATGGGAAGTATTCAATTGAGTTTTGGAGCGATTGCATCTGTCATCGTTAGCGCATTAAGCAATAATACGGCTATGCCAATGACGGGAGTAATGGCCGCGTGTTCAGTAACAAGTCTTTGTATTTTACTCGCATCGAACCGGATCAATATTTTAAAAGCAACTGAAGAAGATTTAAGGGAGGAGACGATCGAATCGATCAGTAGAATATAAAGAATAATTTGAAAATGAGTTGATTTGGAAATTTGGAAATGAAAATTCAATTTGGAAAAAGGGTACAGGATTTTGTAGAATAAAAATCAAGTGGAAACGATACTCGCATTTACATTACCAATTTGCTCATCTCCAGATTAGCACCTTACTTAATCTCCATTTTCAACTGGCTCTTGTCGTCCAGGAATGCTTCAAGTTCATCCCCAACCACACACTCTCCTACACCTGCAGGCGTTCCGGTAAAGATCAAATCGCCAATGTTCAACGAGAAATAATTTGAAATATGAGAAATTATTGTATCAAAATTAAATAACATGTTTGCCGAATTTCCTTGTTGTACAAGTTCATTATTCTTTTTCAAGGAAAAGCTCAGGTTCTTCATGTTCATACCTGGGGTGATATCTATAAATTTTCCGACCGCGGCAGAATTATCAAAAGCTTTTGCCTTTTCCCACGGCAGGCCCTTTTTCTTACATTCATCCTGTATATCCCTCGCTGTGAAATCTATTCCAACAGTAATACCATTAAAGTAGTTAGCTGAATGCCTCTCCTGGATATATTTGCCGTTTTTGCAGACCCTTAGAACAAGTTCGCATTCATAATGAAGTTCATTTGTAAATTCCGGGTAGTAAAACGGGGTATGCACTTGTAATAGTGCGCTTTTTGGTTTCATGAAAACAACCGGTTCTTCTGGCTCCTCGTGCCCAAGTTCCCTGGCATGTTCAGCATAATTTCTTCCAATACATATAATCTTCATGGTAAAGCAGGTTTTTTAGTGGGTTCGGGTTTATACAACGAAAATAAAGAAAAACACATTAAATAAACAATATACGTTTTTTTTATTCTGCAGCATTATATACAACGTTGTTTACCCTCGTCATTGTCATGTCTAAGCCAACTGTCGCGAAGCTTTCAATAATTTCAACACATTTTTCTATTTTATATTTAACCAAAGATAATTCGTCCTTATTCCAAAATCCAAGAACGAAATCTGATTGCATTCCTTTTGGAAAATTGCCACCTATTCCGAATCGAAGCTTTGGGTAAGCATCGGTACCAAGTATATTTTGAATATCCTTCAAGCCATTATGGCCCGCTGCACTTCCAGATCCCCGGAGCCGAAGCTTTTCCAATGGTAAGGCAAGGTCATCTACAATTGTTAGGGAATTTTCCAGGGGTATCTTTTCTTTTTCCTGCCAATATTTAAAAGCTCTGCCACTTAGATTCATAAATGTGGTAGGACACACACAAATAAAGTTCTTTGCTTTCCACTTTACTTCCGCAACATACGCAAGCCGCTCCACTCTAAACGTGCCGCCATGTTTTGAAACAAATGCATGAACTATATCAAATCCTATGTTATGCCGGGTATTAGCATATTCGTCACCGGCATTACCAAGACCAACAATTAAAAACTTTGACATGATTTATAATTGCCGCTAAATTACTTGAATCGGAAAGTAAAATACAAAAGGCTTGAAAATAATAATGTGAGCTACAATAGATTTATAAAATAGATTTGGGAGTTAGCCTATGAATTAAGACTCTCGTTCAGGTATTGTTGAAGGTCGGCATCGGTCTTTATAAGAACATCTCTTGTTTTGCTACCCTGGTTTGGCCCAACAATTCCTGCTGCTTCCAACTGGTCCATTAATCTGCCCGCCCGGTTGTATCCTAATTTCATTCTTCTTTGAAGCAAGGAAGTGCTTCCGCTCTGGCTGCTAACGATGAGTCGTGCCGCGTCATCAAACAATGAATCCTTATCATTCATATCAAAATCCCTCGATTCCATTTCTTTTTCATCAATGTATTCAGGTAACAGGAATGCATCAGGGTATCCACGCTGGGCGCCTATGAAATCAACGATCTTGTCTACTTCAGGTGTATCAACAAAAGCACACTGGAGCCGGACGATCTCCCCGTTATAACTGATCAGCATATCGCCTTTACCGATAAGCTGCTCTGCTCCGCCGGTATCAAGGATGGTTCTGCTATCAATTTTACTACTTACCTTAAATGCAATACGTGCCGGGAAATTAGCTTTGATCGTACCTGTAATAATATTTACTGATGGCCTTTGTGTTGCAATGATCAAATGAATTCCGATGGCCCTCGCCAATTGCGCCAGTCGTGCTATAGGCATCTCCACCTCTTTACCTGCTGTCATGATCAGGTCTGCAAACTCATCCACGACCAAAACTATGAATGGAAGGAATTGGTGCCCTTTTTCCGGGTTTAATTTCCGGGAAATAAATTTTTCATTGTATTCTTTGATATTTCTGCAGCCTGCTTCCTTTAACAGGTCATATCGGTTATCCATTTCAATACACATTGCATTAAGTGTATGGATCACTTTCTTTGTATCTGTGATGATCGCATCTTCTTCACCTGGTAATTTCGCCAGGAAATGTTTTTCAATAGTCCTGTAAATACTAAGCTCTACTTTTTTAGGATCTACCAATACAAACTTTAATTGTGACGGATGTTTAGAGTATAGTAATGAAACGAGGATAGCGTTCAGCCCTACGGATTTACCTTGCCCAGTAGCTCCCGCCATTAAAAGGTGAGGCATATTTGCAAGGTCAACAATGAAATTCTCATTATCTATCTTCTTGCCGATGGCGATAGGAAGAGAAAAGGTATTCTTAATAAATCTTTCTGCGGAAAGCAATGTCTTCATGCTTACCAATGTCTTCTTGGCATTTGGTACTTCAATACCAATAGTTCCTTTACCCGGTATTGGGGCGATGATCCGGATACCAAGGGCTGCAAGGCTTAAGGCAATATCATCTTCCAGGTTTTTAATTCGTGATATGCGTACCCCGGCCGCAGGAATGATCTCATATAAAGTAACCGTGGGGCCAACTGTAGCGGATATCCGCTGTATATGAATATCGTAATTCTTGAGCGTATTAATGATCTGGTTCTTATTATTTTCCAGCTCAGTTGCGTCCTGTACAATTTTTTCGCTTCCATGATTTTCAAGGAGATCCAGTGACGGATATTTATAATCACGCAGATCAAGTACCGGATCATATGGCTTGAGTTGTTGAACTTTTTCAACCGTCATCAGTTCTTCCACAGGCTTCTCTTCCACCTTCTTTATTTCGAGTTCAAGTCCGGATGTTGCAACCGGGACGGACTTTGGCTTAGGTACAATGATCTTTGGTTCTTCAATATTTACACCAGCAGGAATAGTTTCTAATTGGGGAGCGATCACGGGTTCCTTTTCAATTTCTTTAATATCATGATTCAGTGCAGGATCACTTTGATCTCCAACATTCATTATTCCTGCATCTCCCCGCACTTTATTTCCTTTAATGGCACTTGTAATACTATCGTCTTCATCGGGCCATTCCTGCTTTGCAAGATCCATCTGTTCTGCGGCAAGTTCTACGTCTCTTTTCTTTTCTCCCGGCAAACGGAAAGATGGATTAAAGCGCCAGATAACATAGGCTAAAAATGAGATAGCGATTATTCCTATGGTTCCGATCTTGCCGATAGTTGTGAACATCCAGTCTTTGCACATATCACCAACTGCACCTCCCCATGGAAAGTCCTGGCCATTCATGAGAACAGATGCAGTTACGCTTATCAGTGGTAATCCTATAACGATGTATTTCAGGTTCTTGAGAATGGAGAAAACCTTTTTACCAAAGAAGAGATTTACACCGAGGACAAAGAATAGCGAACAGAGCAGGTAAGACGCAATGCCGAAACCCTTGTAAATAAAAAAGTGAGATATAAAGGCACCAAAGGTTCCCATTAGGTTAGCCACTTTTGTTTCGGTGCCAAGCAATAATTTATAACCTTCCTGGAAGACTTTATCCTGGTCCTCGTCCCAGGTAAATAAATAAGATGTAAATGCGATAAAAAATAAAATAGACAATAGCAGGCAGATACTTCCTGCTATTTTATGAGTGCGTTCATCCTTCAGTAATTGTTTTACTTCAATTTCAACTTCTTTTTCCTGCTTGAGCGTACCGGGCTTAACAGTTTCTGATTTGGACTTTGGTGATTTTGCTTTATTGGCCATTGGGAACAAAGATATAAAAAAGGGGCAGTCTAAATCAAAGATTGAATTAACAATATCGTGGAGTGATGTGAATAATAAATTTAATTCTTTTTGAAAAATGAAATGAATAAAAGCAACCATCCAATAATAAAACAAAGCCCACCAATTGGAGTGATAGGTCCTATCCATTTATACCCGGGCCTTACCGCTGCCTGTACCATGGACAGCGCATATAATGAACCGCTGAATAAAATAATGCCGGCTATAAAAAACCAGCCTGCCCAAATCACTGTTTTGAATTTGACGTCTTTAAATATAATGCCGGTTATCATCAAAGCAAACACATGATAGAACTGGTAGCGAACAGCTGTTTCAAATGTTGCAACAGCATGTTCACTAACCATGCCTTTTAATGAATGGGCGGAAAAGGCACCCAATGCAACTGATATTATCCCCAACAATGCCGCGGCTTTTAAAAATCCATTGTGCATAACTGTAAGGTCATAAAGTGATGATGGATGAAAGGCTGTTGACATCAAGTTCTTCAGCATTTACCCTAAGACTTGCCTGGCTATAGAAAGGTTCTCTTTCTTTTAATTTTTGTTCAATAAAAAATATCAACTCTGCTTCATTGAGATTTTTTACCATCGGTCTCTTTTCTTTTTCGTCCATTATATTCTTCAGGAGAAAGTCGGGCTTGGCCTGTAAATAAACGGTCGTGCCTTGCTCATTCATCCATTGAATATTATTATAAAAACAAGGAGATCCTCCACCGCAAGCAATTATGATATCTTCTTTCCCGGTTTGTTCCCGCAAAATGGATGCTTCAATGATCCTGAAATGGTCCTCACCTTTCTTTTCAAAAATATCTACAACAGATAATTGCTCCTTTTTTTCTATCAATGCATCGATATCGCAAAAATCGATATGCAATTCATCGGCCCATATCTTTCCCCAACGTGATTTACCAGAACCCATAAATCCCAATAGGAAAATTCGCATACGCAAATGTAAGCGTGTAGAAGTAATAAAAATAATTGAGGATGTTACCTGGATTTTCTTTTGAAATCCCCACGCTTCCACGCCTTAATAAATTCATTCCATGCAAATGGATTAAAAATATTTTGTGGAGCAACCTGCCCGGAGTAGTATAATTTATTAGCGCTTTGCCGCAGGTATTGGTTCGATGCTTCTTTGCCATCTGCAGGAAGACTTGCCATTAATAAACGCCTTGTTGCGGCATTTGTATTTTGCCGTGCAATGGTAATCTGGTCATCCGGCACCTGGGTCTTTACAAAATCCCTTTCAAACTGTTGCCTGCTAAGCCTGGGTTTAATGATAGTTGCCGGTAAAAATATAGTATCATTTACCATTAGTTGAATGATACTATGCTGGTTGCCTTCAAGCTCTTTAGGAATAGTTACCAATTGTGGCTTATAACCAATACTTGTAAATTCAACGGCATCACCTTTTAATACAACAATGCTAAATACGCCCCGGTCATTTGTGATCGTTCCCCTGTTCTGCCCTTTAATTACAACGCTTACAGAAGGTATACCCTGCAGGCTATCCGCAGTCATTACCACACCATATAATTGGACAACAGAATCTTTAAAGCTTTCAAACTGAGCTTTTGCTGAAAAGGGAATTATGAGACCGATGATGAGGAAGTATCGTAAAATTATTTTCATGCGTTAGCAGCTGATAATATTGTTTTAATGCCGCTCAATGGTATCAGTACAAGAGTGCGACGCAAGAATGCTG
>JBDSDG010000192.1:0-3870 GCA_039920685.1 Ferruginibacter sp. | reverse complement strand
ATTACCTGTTCTTCGCCGTCTGCCATAAAAAAGGGAACCTGGATAGCAGCGCAGGGGTCTAAAGCAAGCCCCGTTTTTCCTGAAAGTTTTATACGCGACATGGCATCTGGTTTCTGCAAATTGCCATTACGCCCAATGAATTCTGTGCGATCTCCGGTAAATGTTTTTTCTAAATAATCAACATCAAAAAAGGCCACCCTTTTATTAAATTCTGTATTGTATTGATTTTTTGCAAACAGCGCTCCACTCTCCAGATCAACTTCTGTACGAATGTGCATGGCCGTTTTCACCCTGTTATCACCCAACACCCATTCAACATAACCAGTAGCAGAGCACTTTCGTGGTCGTCCTGATTGGTTCCTTATTTTTAAGACAGTGAATTTAATAGAAGCCACTGTATCAACATAAACGGTCATTTCAGAATAAATTCCGTCTTCAATGTGTTCAAATACACTATAGCCATATCCGTGGCGGGTAATATAAGTTGATTGACCTCCCGCAGGCAAAAATGATGTTGACCAGTAGCGTCCGCTCTCTTCGTCCCTAAGATAATAGGCTTCTCCGCTTGTGTCTGAAACCGGATCATCACTCCAGGGTGTAAGTCTTAATTCGTGTGCATTTTCGGTCCAGGTATATGCCGATCCACTTTCTGAAATAACGGTTCCGAAATTTGGATTTGCAATTACGTTTACCCACGGCGCCGGCGTTTTATTATTGTTGTCTGTTACAATAATATATTCATTTCCATCGGGAGAAAACCCTCCAAGCCCATTGAAAAAGATAAGATCTTTTGGCTGTGGAATGGACACAGGAGACAATGGATAGGTCTTAGTTTTATTAACAAAAGGAAGCGAAACTTTTGCAACTTCTTTTTTATTAATATGGTCGGCTAATGTGCCGCCGGTATCGGAAATAATAATACGGGCTACCGTTTGAAACAGAATACGATCTTCATTTGATATCTGGTCTGTAGTTCTTAAAAAGATGCCTCCCTTGCTGCCATTTAATTCAGGCGGAATAAGGGACTGGATATCATTTTGAACTGCCTGCCTGTAGCCGTCATGCGTTTCGTTCCAGATCACCAGGTCCAATACGAGTCCCTTAAGGCGCCAGTAAGCATGTGCCTGTATCATTTGCTTAATCAAATGTATGTTCTCCTGGCTTTCTATTTTTAAAAGAACAATGGGTAAATCGCCTGAAATGGCATAGCCCCATAACCCGGATTGTTGGCGTTGGTTGTTGATAAGAATAACAGGATCAGCACGAAAAAGAGCATTGGCATATAGTATAGAACTTGCCAAACGCCCATATAATTGTGCATCTGCCTCCGAGGCATTTATTTGCCGGAGTACCACCTGGCTGTGTGTCCAGGCCATTTCAAAAACCCGGTCTTTATGAGGTGTGTTATCCTGGTATTTATTTATCAAACCCTGGCAAATTTCCCTTGTTTCGGCAATGCCTGTAACCATATCCAGGGTTATAGTTTCTTCAGGCGCAAGGTTTATTTTGTAACGGATAGCAACTATAGGATCTAATACAGAACCCTGGCTGCCACTTAGTTTGCCGGGGTTGTTCATGGCTTTTGGATTTACAATTGAATTGCCATGACCAATAAAAGCCATACGGTCTGTTTCAAAAGATATTTCCTCAGCACTTTTTCCTTCTGTTGCTATTAAATGAAACATCCACGGAGATTGGTCTTCAGCAGATCTGGGCCTGCGGGTACAAAGGATCGCATTTTGATGATTATTTATTTCAGTCTGTACAAATAGATTGCTGAAGGCGGGCTGCATTAAATCTGAAGCTGCCGGAGCAATCACAACCTCCGCATAACTGGTAACCTCAATAGTTCTGTTATTACCTGAGCGATTGGTTACACGTAACCTCCGCATTTCAATATCATCTTCAGGCGAAACAACAATCTCGGTGTGCGTTTCTATGTTATTGTGTATACAATTAAAATCTACCCGGCCTTGTGAATAAGCTGCTTCATATCTTTCTGCTTTTAATAATGTGGGCTGGTGCGTATTGGACCAATATTCTCCGCTGTCTAAATCGCGGATATAACAGAAGGTACCCCAGTTGTCACAAGTAACATCCTCGTGCCAGCGGGTAACTGCAATATCTTTCCAGCGACTGAAACCACCACCTGCATTTGTTACCATTACGTGATACCTTCCATTGGATAGGAGTTGTACTTCTGGTATAGGTGTATTTGGAGTATGGTATATCCTTGTTTCCTGGCCGCTTATGGTATAACTAATATCCGCAATGTCTGTAGTGTGTGCAAAAAAGGTGGAGGCCTTTGGAATTCGCTCCTGCAATAATAAAAGTGATGCCTTAAACTGTGGTTCTGCTTCAAACAGTTTTTGCATGGGTTTATCCAGTAACACATAAGCTATGGACAACAAACTCATACCGTGATGATGTGCCATGTATGAATAAACAATAGCACTGGATTGCCCACGCTGTAAACGTGATGGCGTATAATCCACGGCTTCATAAAATCCATATCTTCCCTCTATTCCTTTTTTGTGAAGGAGCTCCAGGTTTTCACAGGCCTTTTCGGGTGTTACCATTAATGCAAGTGCGGTTGCATAAGGAGCAATTACTGAGTCTTCTTCAAGCCCACGTTTCAACCCCAGTCCCGGAGCGCCAAAGGCTCGATACTGGTAATCGAAATTAGCATTGATCATATTGTATCCGCTTTCGGAAATGCCCCAGGGTTTGCCTGTTTTTTTAGCATAGGTAATCTGCCATTCAACCGCTGATTTATGGGTTTGATCAAGCAACGTATTTTCATAGACAGGCATTACTAAAAGTGGCATTAAGTATTCGAACATTGAGCCACTCCATGATAAGAGTATGGAATTACCATCAAGGTTGGTCAACAACCTGCCTAAGGCAAACCAACTCTCTTCGGGCAGTTTACCCTGTGCTATACAAACAAAGATGCACAGCCTTACTTCGGAAGCCAGTAAGTCGTAATAGCTTTTATCAATTTGGTACTCCTGCACATTGTAGCCAATGCTAAAAAGATGGCTTGACTTGTCATACAAAAATTCCCATTCCATATCCGCAAACTCATTGCATTGCCAGCCAAGTTTGGCAGAGTCAGCAATTAACCCATCAGTATGGTCAATTGTTTTGTGTAAAGCTGCCTGCATTAATTGCAGCCAATTACTATCATCAGAAGTTATTGGGAGTTGCCCACTATTAATTTCATCCAATAATTTTTTTGCATTTTTTAATAATTCATTCCATGTTGTATTTACATCGGGGCAATCAATATTTTTAAATTCATCAGGAGCAGACTGCAGTAAAAACCAGGGAGTAAAAATTTGAAAATGTATTTGTAACTCCTTTAATTGTTTATGTAGAAGTTGCTGCCACCTTAGTATTTCAGAAATGGGTACGCCATTTAATTTTTCAATAACAAGGTTTAATTTCTCTGCAACATCTTCAAATAATTTTTGCATTTCTGTTAAGGCTGTTACCTCAACGTTACATACGGTATCCAGGTCAATGGCAAGTTCTTCTGGCAGCTTAACCTGACGCTGTATAAGCGTATCCGATAATACCCCATAGGTATCACGAAGGCCTCTGAATAAGTTTGTGCTTATAATTTTTTGATGAGGCACGGCCAATAAACCTTGTTTTAAAACCAGTAAATGACCTGCAAGGTTTCCACTGTCGACTGTAGAAATATATTTCGGGTGAAGTGGATGCAGGGTTTCCGTATCGTACCAATTATAAAAATGGCCATTGTATCGTTCCATCTTTTCCATACCGTTGATTGTATTGCTGGTACGTTCAATAAACTGGCTGGTAGTTATGTAACCAAAGTCGCATGCAGTTAAGTTGGCAAGC
>JBDSDG010000191.1:0-4486 GCA_039920685.1 Ferruginibacter sp. | reverse complement strand
CAACCATTGAATATTCCATTCCCCCAGGATTTATTTCATCTAATATTTATCAACCGGAATTATGTCCTGATGCAACAAAATTTTTTATTTAAGGTCGTGATGCTGTCAATACAATTTACAATTTATCTAACCTATAAATCTGGCAATATTGAAAAGGTTCTTTTCGCAGGTAATATTCTGGGCAGGTTTTGTAGTAATAAGATAATTTCGTTCCTATACCTGTCAGCACAAATCATGGGACACGTTATCAATGCTCAAATTAAGAAGGCATTGTAAAAAGACATTAGCAAACAATAGACAACAATAATAAAAATTATATGAGAAAAATAATTTCATTTATGCACATATCGCTTGACGGTTTTGTAGCAGGACTTAACGGAGAAATGAGGTGGATTAAAGTTGATGAAGAAATTTTTGATCATGTCGGTAAGCGAATAGGCGAAGGCGACACTGCATTATATGGACGGGTAACTTATCAAATGATGGAAAATTACTGGCCTACCGCAGGATCAAAGCCGCAAGCCAGTAAGCACGACATTGAACATTCAAAATGGTATAAGGATGTTCACAAAGTTGTTTTATCAAAAACCATGAATGAAGCGGGTTTCACTAACACAAAATTAATTAGTGAGGACCTTTCCGATACCATAAATGAAATAAAACAGCAACCTGGTAAAGACATCCTGATCTTTGGCAGCCCGACAGCAACACATTCACTTATGCAATTGAACTTAATTGACGGTTACTGGCTTTTTGTTAATCCAATTATTCTGGGTCGAGGTATTCCATTGTTTGCCGACATCAAAGAGACGATAAAATTACAATTATTAACCTCTCGACAGTTTACCAGTGGAGTAACAGAACTGAATTACATAGTGGATAATCAATAGCAACAATCGCAACCAACGACTTCAAATCAATGCTGCATTTTAGCGGTAACCAATATTCAATGCATTGAATCCGTGGCCTGGGGCTTTTTAAAACGGCACTATTTTGTGTTTTAATAACTATTATAATTTAACATGTATGGCAAAAACTAAGACAACGTATACAGAAGTTACTGTAAATGATTTCATCAACTCCTATGTCGACAATGATCAAAAGAAAGAGGATAGTTTCAGTTTAATTCAATTAATGTCAAAATGGTCAGGGTTTGAACCCAAAATGTGGGGGCCATCTATTATTGGATTTGGCAATTACCATTATAAGTACGCAAGTGGACATGAAGGAGATGCTCCAATAATTGGGTTTTCGCCTCGAAAAGCTGAATTCTCCCTTTATGTTTATACACCAGGTAATGATAATAAAAAACTGCTGGAAGAATTAGGAAAATACAAAATGGGTAAAGCTTGTATCTATTTTAAAAAATTAAGTGATCTTAACCTTGCGATATTAGAGAAACTTACCAGTGCTACGATCAAATATATAAATGAAAATCACCAATGTGGAGCATGTAAAGCATAAGAATATCGAGAATTGCTGGCTGCTAATTCTATTCCTGATGTAGTTTTCAGACAGATTTTTTTTAGTTGCTAATTTGATTTTTTATTAGTTTTTGACGTTTGACTACCTTAGTTATTTGCAGCTGTTATGGAATTATTTGGTTGTCCTCGCTCCTATTTTCAACCCCAGTTTTTCAAACTCAATGTCGTTTGGCTCCCACAGTTCAATCTTGTTCCCTTCGATATCCATGATATGAACGAATTTACCATATTCAACAGCTTCAATTTTATCAACAATTGTTACGCCTCCTTTTTTAAGTTCATCAATTAAAGCTTCTAAATTATCAACCCGGTAATTTATCATAAATTCCTTGGTTGATGGTTCAAAATATTTTGTCTTTTCGGTGAATGGACTCCACTGGCTAAAGCCTTTTTTGCTCGTATCAGCACCTTGCCTCCATTCAAAAACTGCCCCGTATTCATTTGTATGTAAGCCAAGATTTGTTGCATACCATTCCCTCATTTTTTTGGGGTCTTTACACTTAAAAAAGATGCCTCCAATACCGGTTACTTTTTTCATTGACTGCTGACTGTTATTGCTTTTGATCATGAACGACTTAAAAGTGAATCCAAGAACGAATGTCATAACAAATGCAACCATTAATAGTGTGGCTTTTTTCATGTTGTAATTATTTATCAAAATATTTACCTGCACAGTAGATTGAATAAAGGAACAAATTTTTTTTTACATTCTGATATTATTTATCTATGGTTAACTTATATCTGGTGACCCAATTAATTAAATTGTCGGTCAAATTATGCAGATTTTCTGTTTGCTCGATCATTAATTATGTTTAAGGTTCTAACGCCACGTCCGGTGTTGTCTCACTGCATTCTCCACCTTAATTAGTTTTGACATTTGACGTTAAAATTCAACCACATTACCAATAAGGACCTATTTTATTAACAAACCAAATCGGGTACTCTCTTTTATATTTTGTTCATGATATTTAACTTTGCTTACTATACCAAAATGACATGAAAGCTTATAGTGAAAGATGCGACTATATACTTCAGTTTTTGAATGAAAATCATGAATTGGATTGGCTCAAACTATATGAGGCAACAGGTGCAAAACAATATGATGGAATCATTTCCTTTCTTAAGGTCAGGCATTTTGTGGATTTCAATCAACACCAAATTCATATTACGAAGCAAGGAATAGATTTCATTTTGAATACATCTTTTGTAAAACAAAAATCATAGACATTTTATAGATTCTTTAGATACAAAACAATAACATGGTACGAAGTTTATGCTGTAAGCATAAATGAAAAATTAATATTATAGGTATCCCTTCGATAAATGAACCCGGGGGCTTGTCAAAACTGTTTACTCATAGATTCTACCGGCACTTCTGCTATATTTACAAAACAGAAATCTGCAAATTGATCAAGCTCCTTATCAGTATATTATTATTGCTGGGTGGATTTGCCAACATTGTTGAAGGGCAGTCATCCTATTATATTTCAACTACTGGCAACAACGCAAATCCAGGTAGCCTTTATCAACCATTTTTAACCTGGGAATTTATCAATACTATTTACAAGGACGGCAGGTTTAAGCCTGGTGATACAGTATTCATTCGGGGCGGCGTTTACCGGACAACTTATGGAAATGGCAGGACGAATCATGTTCTTTTATCAAATATTCAGGGTAATGCTGAAAAGAAGATTGTTATCATGGCGTTCCCCAGAGAATTTCCGGTATTGATGCTGGATGATATAAACACAACCTACAAAGATCCAACGGGCTTGAAGATCGAGCACTGTGTTTATATGCATTTGAAAGGCTTAAGGATCTCCGGTCTGGGCCAGGTCGAAAACGGGAAAGGATTGTCACGCGGAATGGATATATATGATTCAAAAAACTGCATATTTGAATTGATGGAAGTTGATCACATTGGAGGCTATGGACTCATACTAGGAGACAGTACTGTACGTAATTTATTTTTGAATATAGATATTCATCACATTTATGACAGCCTAACAGTAAAGGATAACTGGAACAATGCAAACGGGATCAACTGCACGGGTGGCAGTACGGCAGACAACGATACCTTCCGGTATTGCCGTACCTGGAAATGTTCAGACGATGGATTTGATTTTTATAAATCAAATGGAAACTTCATATTACAGGGGTGCTGGTCATTTTGGAATGGCTATAAACCTAATAATTTTCAATCCGCCGGGGATGGTTCCGGATTTAAATTGGGGCCTGCAATAGATTATCCAAATAGAAAAAAAGACAACCAACGGAATACTGTTTTAAGAGTTATTACAAATTGCATTGCATTTGAGAACCGCCTGGTAGGGTTCAATCAGAACAATGGAGAAATGAAATACATCATGTTTAACAATACTTCATTTCACAATGGGAATTCAACTTTTGGCTATGGATTTATGTGGGATTATATTCACCCCGCTCCTATACAGGATTTTAAAAATAATATTTCTTATAAAGACCTTTATCCTCGCCGGGGCCAGGAGACTGAAGGGTCAAATAATTCCTGGTGTGAAGGTTTTAAAATTTCGTCGTGTGATTTTGTAAGTCTGAATTCAGCGGGAATGGATGAACGAAGAAATCCGGATGGCAGTCTGCCAATCCTTCAATTTCTACGACTAAAACGTGGATCGCCGCTGATTGATGCGGGGATCAAAGTGGGCCTGCCATATAAAGTACTCCCTGATCTTGGAGCATTTGAGTTTGAGGAATGATGATTTGCGTAACAGGTATTATTTAAGCAGCTATCACAAAAGGGTGCAACCTTAAATAGCGCTGTCAATTCTTCAAATAAAAACCGGGCTTGAATAATATTTTCAAGGCCGGCAGAATTTATATTTGAATTATTTTTTAATTATTCTTTAATTAATTTAAGACGTTGTTTATTATTTCCCTGGATCACCTGCACCACGTAAATACCGGCTTGCAGCTTATTTCCAAACACAAATTTATTTTGTCCATAGCTTTCTGCATTGTAAACC
>JBDSDG010000190.1:0-8135 GCA_039920685.1 Ferruginibacter sp. | reverse complement strand
TTTCCAATGCTATAAAACGATCGAGGTCAGGAGTGGTCATCTGGTCCTTTAGGTAATCGTCCTTCCTTAGGTCTATCGGCTTAAAATTATATTCACCATATTTAGTGTTGCTACGTGTAATGTTTTCGGTTTTCTCTTTTACCTGCCTTTCTACAACGTTACTCAACAACCATTTTTGTTTTGCTGTATCCCAGTTAAAGTTCAATGCCCTGAGATTGTAAATCATTCTATTGTTATCAAATTGCTGGATAAATAAATTATTGCCCTTCTTGGTAATCGTATCATACCCTTTAATACCGGCGTAAGTATTAGCATTGAGCCTGAAATATAGATTTTGTTTATAAACCCTTAGCGCTGCATCCGAGCTTCTTGAATCCACATACGTTTTTTCAAAATCACCCCACTTTCTATTTGCTTGTGGAACTACATATTGATAACCTGCCCACAGCAAAACAGAAAGAAATATTCCGCCAAGAAAATATGGCAATAAAAACCTTCTAAAGCTCATTCCACTGCTCAGCATTGCAATGATCTCTGAGCGGCCGGCCAATTTAGAAGTGAAAAATATTACAGAGATAAAAACAAACAGCGGGAATAGCATTGCGTCAATGCGGGGTATGAAGCCGAAATAATAATCTGTTATTATTTTGGACGCCGGCAACTTTGATCTTACAAAGTCATCGGTTTTTTCACTAATGTCAACTACAACAACAATTACCGTGAGTAACAGGATGCAGAAGAAAAAAGTTGATAAATATTTACCAAGAATATATTTGTCTAATTTTTTCATTAGCAGCGAAAGATACACGAAGATACTGGTTTGAGGTTCGAGGTTTGAGGTTCGAGGTTTGACGTTACTCAATAGTCTTTGGGGAATTGGTAATGCCTTGTGAAGCAATCCAAGCTGTTGTCCATGCATTTTGAAAATTATAACCTCCCGTGATCCCGTCAACGTTCAAGATTTCACCGCAAAAAAATAAGCCTTGTAGCATCTTACTTTGCATTGTGTTCACATCTACCTCACTTAATTCAACTCCGCCTGCAGTCACGAATTCCTCTTTAAATGTTGTTTTGCCTTTTACCTGAAATTCCTGCGCTGTTAACAATTTAACCAAACGGTTCTGTTCTTTGGCAGGAAGGTCAGCCCACCGGATTTCAGGATCGATCACTGCACATTTCAAAAAATACTCCCATAGACGGGCAGGCAGCATAAATGGATTTCTGTTGGAAATTTTCTGAGAAGCGATTTCAAACCTTACTTGTTGTATCTTTTCTTTAAGGGTTATCTCATTGAATTCCGGCAGCCAATTAACAACGATATTGAAATTGTATTTTCTTGCAGCAAGCTCCCTTGCTCCCCAGGCAGATAATTTTAATACAGCTGGTCCACTAAATCCCCAATGAGTGATCAGCAACGGCCCCTTCTCCTGCAACTTTGTGCCCGAAACTTTTATTGTTACATTTTCAACTGAAATTCCCATCAAGGCAGCGATCTCATTTCCCGGAATATTAAAAGTAAATAACGAAGGCACAGGGGATTCTATCTTATGACCGAGGTCGGTGATCCAATTGAATTGCTCAGCTTTATTATATCCACCTGTTGCAATGCAAACATGATCTGCATGGAAATTCTTATTATTCAATAAAAGATCCCAGCCATTGTCGCTTTTACTGATAGATATTACAGTTGTGTTCATCCTGATATCCACCCCGTATTTACTTGCTTCACTTAAGAGGCAATCGATGATCGTTTGAGAAGAATCAGTTTCAGGGAACATTCTGCCATCTGCTTCGGTTTTTAATTTAACTCCTCTTTCCTCAAACCAATGGATAGTATCTGTTGTAAAAAAATGATGGAATGCTTTTTTTAAAAACAAAGATCCCCGGGGATATTTTTTTACCATTTCAGCCATACTGAAACACGCATGTGTAACATTGCATCGACCGCCTCCACTTACTTTAACTTTACTAAGAAGCTTACCTGTTTTTTCAATTAGAATGACATCGAATGATGGAGATGATCTTGCCACGTTCACTGCACAGAAAAAACCTGCAGCGCCACCTCCGATAACTACAAGTTTTTTATTCAATGAATTATACTTTAGGTGGGATGAAAAATGGATGTGGATACCAGATTCAGGATGCCAGATACGGTATACCACAAGATAGGGAACGCAATAAGCATCTAATTGCTCATACCTTTTCCCTCATCAGTCATGGCTCCAGCTCAAATTCTTATTTGATTTTTCGGCTGTCTCAATATCAGCAAATGAAGAAAGTATATCCGGATCTCCCTTTGTTATGCAGACATCGTGTTCAAAATGTGCTGAGAACTTATGGTCCTTTGTGAGAACAGTCCATCCATCATTTAAATGAATTACATCCTTAACGCCAAGATTTATCATTGGCTCAATAGCCAGCACCATTCCTTCCTTAAGTTTCGCACCGGTTCCCCTTTTACCATAATTTGGCACTTGCGGATCTTCATGCATCTTTCTGCCAAGGCCGTGGCCAACGAGTTCCCTGACAACACCATAGCCATGTTTTTTCTCCGTGTATTCCTGGATGGCATTCGCGATATCGCCTACCCTGTTGCCGGCCCTTGCTTTATCAATTCCTGCATACAACGACTCCTTTGTCACTCTTAGTAGTTGTTTAACTTCTGCGGAAACCTCACCTATCGCATAAGTATATGCGCTGTCGCCGTGAAATCCATTCTTGTATACTCCAATGTCCAGTGAAACAATATCTCCCTCTTTAATAACAATACTTCCTGGAAAACCATGGACCACTGCTTCATTCATAGAAATGCAGGTTGCGAACGGGTATCCATTATAATTTTTAAAGGAAGGTGCACCACCATTGTCCCGTATGAATTCTTCCACTATATCATTGATCTGCATGGTAACCATACCTGCCTTCATTACCTTTACTGCTTCAGCATGTGCTTTTCCTACCAACAGGCAACTTTCACGCATGATCTCTATCTCTGTATTGGTTTTATATTGTATCATACAATGTTTTATTAAGTTCTGGCTTGCAAAATTACTCCTTATGATAGTAAAAACAAACCCCAACGAATATCGTCGGGGTATTAATATTTTTTTGTCATTGACCTTGCATTACATTCCCGATGCAACTGCCTGGCGTCCTTGTAACCTGCCGGAAGACATTAGTCCATCGTATTGGCGCATTAAAAGCTGCGTCTCTATTTGTTGTAAGGTATCCAGGATAACTCCCACCATGATGAGGAGGGAAGTTCCTCCAAAGAAAGTTGCAAAATTTGCAGACATTGAAAATACAAGTTGAATCAATCCTGGAAGAATACCAACCAATGCAAGTAATATAGCTCCGGGGAAAGTGATCCTATCCATGATCGTTCCAATATAATCTGCTGTGGGTTGGCCGGGTTTTACACCTGGAATAAAGCCATTGTTACGCTTCAGTTCATCAGCCATCTGCTTTGGATTAAATATCAAGGCAGTGTACAAGAAAGTGAATGCTATTACGCAGGTAGAATATACCAGCATATATACAAGATTGGTATGATCCGTAAAATATCTCGCCCAACCTTCACCGGTAAAACCACTGAAAACGGTTGGTAGAAATAAAATTGCCTGTGCAAAGATGATCGGCATAACGCCTGCAGCATTTACTTTTAATGGAAGGAAGTTGCGGGCTCCTCCAACCTGGCGGTTACCAACTATTTGCTTTGCATAATTTACAGGAACTTTTCTGGTGCCTTGAACAAGCATTATAAGTCCCATGATAACGGCAATGAGGAAAACTATTTCAATAAGCATGATCAATAGTCCACCCGCACCACGGGTCGTTCTTGCTGCCCACTCTTGTCCAAAAGCCTGTGGAAGCCGGGCAAGAATACCGATCATAATGATCAACGAGGTTCCATTACCCAATCCCTTATCGGTGATCTTTTCGCCAAGCCACATTACAAACAGAGTTCCTACAGTTAATATAACTACTGTTGAAACCCAGAAGAAGTTACCATATGCAGGTATCAAAGCCTCGGCATTGGCCGGACTTTTTAAATACCCAATATATGCAGCAGCCTGGAAAGCAGTAACGATCACCGTTAGGTATCTTGTCCATTGATTGATCTTCTTTCTTCCGCTATCTCCTTCTTTTTGTACTTTGGCCATCTGGGGAACCAGAATGGTCATAAGCTGCATAAAGATAGATGCTGAGATATATGGCATGATCCCCAATGCAAAAATAGAAGCTTTGGAAAAAGCACCGCCAACAAATGCATCGAGCAGACCAAGCATTCCGCCTTGTGCACTGTTATGAAGATTTGCTAATTTATTAGGATCTATACCCGGTAATACGATAAACGAACCGAGCCTGTAGATGAAGAGTAATACTAATGTAAAAAGTATCTTATTACGCAGCTCTTCAATGCTCCAGATATTTTTTAGTGTTGTTATGAATTTCTTCACAGAATTGTATCGATTTAAATGTGCGCTAAAAGTAAGTGCCGCGAAATATGCGTTGGCAAATATCGGGTATTTATTTCACTATTTCTACTGATCCGCCTGCAGCTTCAATAGCAGCTTTCGCTTTTTCACTAACCGCATTTACTTTAAAACTGAACTTACCTTTCAGTTCACCGTTACCAAGGATCTTTATATTATCAAACTGGCTTATAAGACTATTGATATACAAATTCTGGTGATTGAATTCAGTGATACCATATTTTTCAGCGTACTGATCTATTTGTCCCAAATTAATGACCTTAAATTCAACGCGGTTGATATTTGTGAAACCACGCTTTGGAATACGGCGCTGGATAGGCATCTGTCCGCCTTCATGTGCTTTTTTACTTTTATAACCGGCACGGCTTTGTCCGCCTTTATTTCCTTTTGTAGATGTACCACCTTTACCGCTTGCCTCACCGCGGCCAATACGTTTCTCTTTATGTGTTGCGCCTTTTGCAGGCTTGAGTGTGTGTAGATTCATTGTATGTGTGATTTTATACTTACGGGGAATCACCCCTCGCTTTAAAAATTATGTTGAATGTTGAATGATGAATTTTGAATTATTTTGTTCATTAAAATTCAAAATTTATAATTCAAAATAATTACAGTTCTTCCACCTTGATCAGATGATTGACCTTCGTCACCATTCCTAAAATTTGAGGAGTAGCTTCTACTTCTACAGATGAATTCATTTTTTTCAACCCCAATGCGATCATGGTGCGCTTCTGGCGCTCAGAGCGATCGATGACACTTTTTACCTGGGTTACTTTTATCTTTTTCATGCTTTAAATATTTGAGGTTTGAAGTTTGAGGTTTGAAATTAAGTGTACCGACTTCGAACTTCAAACTAGGAACTTCAAACTGATTTACCCATTAAATACTTTCTTCAAAGAAATATTCCTTGTTTTTGCAATTGCGATCGGCTCACGTAAAGTTGCAAGCGCTTTGATCGTTGCCTTAACCACGTTGTGAGGATTTGCAGAACCTAGATTCTTAGCTAATACGTCTGTTAGTCCAACTGACTCCAATACCGCACGCATGCTGCCCCCGGCAATTACGCCTGTACCATGGGAAGCCGGCTTAAGCAATACTTTCGCAGCTCCGTCCTTACTTAATTGATCATGAGGGATCGTACCATGCATGATAGGAACTTTTATCAAATTCTTTTTTGCATCTTCAATTCCTTTGGTAATGGCTTCCTGAACTTCTTTTGCCTTACCCAGACCATGACCTACAACGCCTGCTCCATTTCCTACAACCACCAGGGCAGAGAAACTGAATGCACGGCCACCTTTTGTTGTTTTTACAACACGGTTGATTGAAACTACTTTTTCTTTTAGTTCAAGGTCACCGGCCTTCATTTTATTTACAATTACGTTTGACATGTATATTGTTATTACAATTTTTACAATTAAAAATCCAACCCTGCTTCTCTTGCACCTTCTGCAACCGCTTTAACCCGGCCATGATAAATATATCCGCTGCGATCAAAGACTACTTTTTTAACGCCTAATTCAACAGCCTTCTTTGCCAATGCTTC
This sequence comes from Ferruginibacter sp., assembly GCA_039920685.1. GTDB lineage: Bacteria > Bacteroidota > Bacteroidia > Chitinophagales > Chitinophagaceae > Ferruginibacter. The sequence continues at coordinate 2,099 of JBDSDG010000190.1, read as the reverse complement.
CCCAACCATTTTACTCTTTTCGATCTTCGGTGCCTTCTGTGCTGTAATATCTTTTTGCCTGGATGATGCCGCAGCAATTGTTGTTCCGCTGTTATCATCTATCAGCTGCGCATAAATATCACTGTTACTTCTGTAAACAGTAAGGCGTGGTATGGCGGAAGAGCCGCTGATCTTCTTACGAATGCGATACCTGATCTTTTGCCTTGCGCTTGATTTATTGTTGCTCATTTTCTTTTATTTGAATTACTAACTATATCAACCCTGTTAACTTTATCAACCTTTATTTACCAGCCGATTTACCAGCTTTTCTCCTCAATACCTCACCCGCGAATTTCACACCTTTACCTTTGTACGGTTCAGGCTTACGCAAGCTGCGGATCTTTGCACATACCTGGCCGATCAATTGCTTATCGATGCTTTCAAAAATGATCATTGGGTTCTTACCTTTTTCCTGTTCTGTTTTTACAGACAGTTCTTTTGGTATCTCAAAAACGATGTTGTGAGAATATCCCAAAGCCAGGTCAAGTAAATTACCCTGGTTCGCTGCTTTATAACCAACACCTACTAGTTCAAGTTGCTTCCTGTATCCTTCTGTAACTCCTGTAACCATGTTACTGATCAATGAGCGATACAATCCATGCATTGCACGGTGGCGTATCTGGTCAGTTGGACGGGCGAATTCGATCTTACCATCTTTCAATTCAACTTTAATATCCCTGTCGATCGCCTGCTTTAATTCACCTTTAGGACCTTTTACAGTGACCAGGTTATCCGCACTGATGGAAAATGTTACACCATTTGGAACATCTACGGGTTTTTTTCCTATACGACTCATTTTAAAAAATTTGAAAATTTGAAAATTTGTTAATTTGAAAATGATCTTTATGCGGTCAGCCATGTATAGAAGGCTTAAGGCAACTTTTATTTTGCGATCTGAAAACCATTTCCAATTTTCAAATCGTCTAATCGTCAAATTGATTAGAATATGCTGCAAAGCACTTCACCACCAACATTCTGTGCCTTTGCTTCTTTGTCAGTCATTACACCTTTAGATGTAGACACGATTGCGATACCCAAGCCATTCTTAATACGCTTGAAATCATCGGGCTTCGAATAAGAACGCAGACCGGGACGGCTTATCCTTTCCAGGCTTTGTATGACCGGCAATTTTGTTGCTGCATCATACTTTAAAGCGATCTTGATCAGACCTTGCTTGTTATCGTCTTCAAACTTATATTTTAAAATATAGCCTTTATCGTACAGTATCTCTGTTATACGCTTTTTCAAATTGCTTGCAGGTATCTCAACGATACGGTGATTAGCCATTTGTGCGTTGCGGATTCTTGTTAAATAATCTGCTATTGGATCAGTAACCATTGTTATGTCTGTTAATTGAGTTTAATAATTTTTATACAATGCGATATCCTATTCTAGATGCTAAATTCCTGATACTGGATTATGGATGCTAGATTCTTGATACTGGATAAAAATTCAAACTTTAAGAACTTATCCCGTATCCGGTATCCCGTATCGGCAGTTTTTACCAACTTGCTTTCGTAACACCCGGTATCTTTCCGGCAAGCGCCATGTCCCTGAACATGATACGGCTTACACCAAAATGTCTTGAATAACCCCTAGGCCTTCCAGTTAGTGCGCAACGATTCTTTAATCGAACCGGGGACGCATTCTTAGGTAACAGATCTAATGCTGCATAATCACCTGCCGCTTTAAGTGCTGCTCTTTTTTCGGCATACTTTGCTACGATCTTTACGCGCTTTGCCTGCCTGGCTATGATTGATTTCTTTGCCATATTTAAATTTCGGTTTTTTTCATGTTTTTAAAAGGCATTCCCAGTTCTCTAAGCAATTCAAAAGCCTCTTCATTTGTTCCTGCTGTAGTGACAAATGTGATATCAAGGCCAGTGATCTTATTTACTTTGTCGATATCGATCTCGGGAAAAATGATCTGCTCTGTCACACCCAGTGTATAGTTTCCACGGCCATCAAATGACTTGTCATTTATACCTTTGAAATCACGCACACGTGGTAAAGAAACCGATACCAGCCTGTCCATGAATTCATACATCTTCTCACCACGTA
>JBDSDG010000189.1:0-20905 GCA_039920685.1 Ferruginibacter sp. | reverse complement strand
TGTTAGAATAAGTAACTGTCCCACAGCCCGCTGCATCTGTGATGGTTACATTGTAATAACCATAGTTAAGCCCGCTTATTGAAGATACATTACCCGGGTTTGGATACGGGGTATTGTTGGAACCCGTGCTGCCAGTCCATACATAATTATAAGTGCCGCTTCCGCCGGTAGCCGTTACCGTTATAGAACCATCCTGGGTATTATTACATGCACTAAGATTGGTCTTCGTATAGGTTGCTGCAAAAACAGCAGGTTCCCCAACATTAACTAAGATTGCGTTTGATACACAGCCTCCTGCAGTTACTGTTGCCACAATTGTATGGTTGCCTCCAGACAGACCCGTAATTGTGAAAGGATTGCCTGAATATGGTTGAAGAGTTCCGCTATCTAAAGTATATGTCCCTGGTGCCCCTGCTCCGGCACCGGAAAGGGTGATTGTAGCAGTGCCATTAGCACTACCTAAACAGGAAACAGGTGTAGTGGTTCCTGTGCCGCTAACATTACAACTTGCTGCCTGGCAACAAACCGTACCGGTCATAAGCAGTGAGAAACGGTTTAGCGTACCAACATCTATTGCGCCTATATCAGATACATTAAGGGTCCAATTGCCGTTAGGATTTTCACCGTCAAAAGCTGATAATGGGCTTTCAGGCTTAAAGTTGCCTGCTACTCCTCCTGATGTAGGAATACTGGAGGCAGCAGGAAAACCACCATCGTCATCCAGTACAACGGTACAAAAATTCATACCCGCATCTCCGCGGCTTGAAATCAAAGCAACTGTTGTGCCTGCCGGAGATGTAAGTTTAAACACCAGATCGCCATTGTAGGTATGGGTTACTGATGCATTTGTGTTACCTGTCGTTGCATCACAACCGGCTAAAGCATCCAGCCTAAAATCAATATCATTTAATAAACCCACAAAACCACTTACGGGGAGAATAATATTTACTCCCGCCGGAGTATTGTCTGGTATGGGTACCGCTGGACCGGTATAACTGGTTGTAACAACAGCGCCCGGAGTACCAGTTGAGAAAGAATAGGTGATAATCCCGAGATCAGTTGCACCGTCCTGGAGTTGCAGAGAAACAGTTATGTTACCTCCGCAAAGATTGTTGGCGGTAAAAGTAAAATTCTTACAAACATCAGCTCCACCGGCAGTTACTACCCCGTAGTTTTGTGGCGAACCTGGAGCGCTAACACCACCGGTTGCCAATAAAGTCCCAACCAGGTTTATGGTAGTTAATCCTCCCGTATTTTTTAAACATAAAGACACTATTACGGTTTCTCCTGGGTCAATCACTCCATTAGATGGCGCACAATCTTCAGCAATAAGTGTTTTTTCGGATGCAATTATAAATGGCACCGGATCTCCAATAGCGATCTGCCATAATCCCCGTCCATGAGTGGCAATCCTAAGTACATTGCTAGGCGCCTGTATCGCCATATCAAAAACTGCAACAACAGGCAATCCTGTTCCTAAAGGAATCCAGGAAGTTCCCCCATCTTCTGAAACATAAACTCCTATATCGGTTCCTGCAAAAAGATTATTTGAGTTAGCCGGATTTACAACAAAAGCATTTACAGGGATAGCAGGAATTCCTGAGTTTGCTGATGTCCAGGTTGGAGCAGCACTATTAAGATTCGTGGTTTTCCAGATATTTGTTACGCCAAATGCAGAAAGTGTAACATAAGCTGTAGTGGAATTGTTTGGATCTATAACAGCACGGGCGATAAAATTATTTGGTACTGTATTTCCGGGATCCAGATTTGTAAGCGTGGTTGATCCCGTTGAGGTTCCAAAAATACCCCCATTATTCTGTCCAACTATTCTTACGTTGTCATTCTGGGATGAAATACCAATTGCACTTATCGGGTTAGTGAGGTTCTGACTTGCAGCAGTATGCGTTAATCCTTTATCGGCAGAGCGATATAAAATATTGGCACCATAATAAACAGTGTTCGGATTTCCCGGCCCCTGCTCAATAGGAGCATAAAACAATACTGCACCTCCGCAAGGTATACCGTTACCGGCGCTACCATTACAACCACGAAAAACCCAATTACCTTCCGTTGCGGTGGCCGTAGTTGAAACAGTTCCATATCCCTGCAAGGTCGAAGAATTAAAATAGGTATGGTACATATCCACATTAACTGTATTAGTAGCGTTTTGGTCAATCAGCGAATAACCACCATCACCAAAATCAGCACGGGTCCATGTTCCATCTGGTTTATAAAAATTCGTACCATTATCCTGTGTTCCCCCGATGGAAAAATTAGGATCGATTGGATGTACAGCCACGCTCATGAACTGGGTAGCCCTGAAGGTATTATTGTTTAATGAGACCCATGAAGTGCCGGAATTAGTCGACTTATATATTCCACCGTCTGAACCGAAATAAATAGTGGAGGGAAGCGAAGGCGCAACCGTGATAACGTGCGAATCTGTATGCAATCCACTTGCACTACTTGTAAAGGTTGCACCTCCATCTGTTGAAATGGTAAAAGTTGTAGTTGTACCGGTGCCCCCCAAATAAACAAGGTTAGCATTTATTGGGTCCACTGCTACTGCGATGTCATAAAAACACTGGCCGCCACAAAAATTATTGTCTATGCGTTGCGTAAATGTAGCTCCACCATCAATGGATCGTTGAACCGTGCCTCCGTTAAATCCTGATGCTGCATATACAGTCACGACACCTGCCCCGCTTCTATTAAGTGCAAGCTCTGTTCTGGAAGCAGAACTCCCGGTGCCTGCTGCAAATGTTCGTACAAAAGTGGGGCTTGCAGAAAGTGCATCTATAGATCTGTATATCCCGCCTTCTCCTAAACTCAATTGATCAGCAAGTGTACATAAAAGAAGATCCGGATTTCCTGGGTCCATAACCATATCCACAATGCTACGGTCCTGTGCGGCAGGCCCGGTGAGTGTTAATTTGGTAAACGTTGGAGATGCGCTTAGTGCATCAGTACTCTTGAAAACACCCTTGCTGGCAAGGATAGTATTTGATGTGGCTCCAATACCTCCAAGACCGGATGCCGAAGAAACGAAAATAATATTTGGATCAGTAGGATGTACAACAATTTTGCTAACCGAACGTCCGGTAAAATTCGTACCTCCAATTGGTCCTGTTATCGTTGGAGAAACAGAATTAGCATTATCAATTCGGTAAATACCAACACCAAAATAACTATCTGCTGAAAAACCCGCTTCTCCTGTTCCTACAAAAATAGTATTCGGTTGCGATGGCGCAATAGTTACTGTATTTATGGCCAGGCTTAAGGCATTGTCTAGTAGAGGCACCCACGTTGTGCCCCCGTTAACTGAACGATAAAGCCCGCCCTGTGCGGTACCAACATAAACTATATTTGGGTCTGTAGGATGAACGGCAATTGAAATAGTTCGTCCGGATACAGCCATTTGAGATCCACTCTGAACCTGCCCGTTTGGAATAGGATTCGGGCCAAGTTCTGTCCATGCGGATAGCGCTGCATTAGGATACATGGCATTTGGCCGTGATGCCAAAGCGAGTTTTTGACTTTCCATCTGCCGGATTGCCACAATTCTTTTAGTTGGGTCAAATGGCTTGTCTTTCTCAACACCTCTTCTAAATCCTATTGCCTCAGCCCGACGGATCATAAATTCTTCTTTGCTCATTTTTAATTTTGCAAAGTCAGGCTCGTCAGGATCGCTTTGTGAAAATGCGGGCTGCATCAAAAAAAGAAAAAATAAAACAAATGCAAATGCATGAGTGTAAAAACCTTTTAATAACAAAAAGAGGGTAATATTTTTTTTCATTTTATAAATTTTAGGCACCCGGTAAGATGCATGTGCATTACAAAACCAGGCTATGATGCGAAATTTAAGAATAATAGCCCGGCACTTTATTAATAGTGATGATTAGAAGTGCAACTATTTCAAGGGGAATTGAGGAAGAAAGCTAATTTGCTTATGGAAATTTTTTAAAGTTTTAAAATGACAAATTTTATATGCGAGAAGAAAGATACTTAATTTATTTATAATAGATTATTAATGAGTATCTATTCGTTTTTTTAAGGGTATTACTATTAAAAGGTATTCTTACAGCTGCGGGATTGAAAAGCGTGGTGTAAGATAAAAATTTTAAAATATAAATTTTATTTTCATTCATTGGCTTTGCCACTAACGAAAGTGCCATGAAAAAATTAGGGAATTACTTCACCGGGAAATGAATCAATGGAGATGGTGATTGACAAATATTATATAACGCTACCTCTGGAAAGTCCATCGTTACAGCGCCCACACAAGGGTTGGATTTTGAAAATGCACAAAGCAACCGTCTTTAAAAGTACTTGGGCCAAAGACCAAGGATTTTTTGCATCTTCCTTGCTGTTTTTGGATAAAACCCACTGAGTATTTCCGTCTATGGATTTCACTAAGTCTGTAATAATAGAATTTAAATATTTATTACGTGAAAAGATGTGCCCAACCTGGAGGTTTGATGCATAAATAGAAACTGGATTGTTGGTTATTGTTTTTGAGCAATAAGGAAACTCACAAGAAGTTTTCCAATTCTTTTAAACTGCGTTTATTGTCTCGGATATTTCAAGTTCTGAAACCCCCTCAACTCGGAAGGAATTTTGGTTGTCTTGAAATAACCATTCTCCTAATGCAACTCCTGTAGATGCAATGTTGCTAATTTCTTTTCTAGCCCATTTGCTTAAGCGTCTCCAAGATATTTGCGCTTCATCTGGAGTAACAGCCCTCATCCAGCTAAAATTTGGATATTACCTCTCATAATTTTTTAGAATTGAAGAGTCTTTTAGGAAGGCTTAATACTTCCATTACGATATACTGAAGATCTTTACTCATTCATAAGTTTTAATCTATCAATAACGCTGCATAATTTCCCTTTGCAACTCTTTTTGTTGCAAGGTTAGCACAGCGTTTGTTACTCTAAAGAAATCCTTCATTTATAAATTAGACTCATGCCCAAAACCGTTTCTGAAAAGAAGACAAAAAAAGCAACACCCAAGGCGGCCGCCTCATATTCAACAACAAAGAAAAATAGTACTAGACATGCTGTTGATAATCCATCCAAATACGCTCCAGGTAAAGATTCTGACTTAGAAGTTAAGACCATAAATGCGCAGGATGGATTGAAAAAATTATTTAGCGATTCAATAAAAGACCTTTATTGGGCAGAAAATCAATTGGTGAAAGCTTTACCAAAAATGGCAAAAGCTGCAGGATCTAATGATTTACGCAAGGCAATCTTTAATCACCTTGAGGAAACGCGTACACATGTCGAGAGACTTGAAAAGATTTTTGAACTTCTGGGCAAAAAGGTTCAGTCAAAAAAATGCGATGCTATGGAAGGACTTACAAAGGAAGGTGAAGGAGTAATTGAGGATACAGTTAAAAGTACCCCTGCCAGGGACCTTGGAATTATTATGGCATCGCAGAAAGTTGAGCATTATGAAATTGCCGCCTACTCAGGTTTAATAAGGTTAGCTAACAAATTGAAACATGCGGAAATTTCCGATATTCTTTCGCAATCATTGGCAGAAGAACAAGCTTCTGATGAACTTCTTGGCAGGATAGCCAATGGCATTTCATAATATCTTTATTGTGCAAAGGCTTTTTTAATCTTAAACCATTCACCATGCCTGAAAAAAATGATATAGACATGAATAAAAAGGTTGAAGACCTTAAATCAAATACAAGTGATGCAACCAATGAATTTTTGACTACTAACCACGGTGTTAGAATAAATGATGATCAAAATTCTTTAAAAGCAGGCGACCGGGGACCGAGTCTTCTGGAAGATTTTATATTGCGTGAAAAAATAACGCATTTTGACCATGAACGTATTCCTGAAAGAGTGGTTCATGCTCGGGGTTCGGCAGCACATGGCATATTTAAATTGAACACTGACCTAAGTGAATATACACGCGCAGGTTTTTTATGTGATAAGTCCAGGGAAACTCCTGTATTTGTAAGATTTTCCACTGTAGCAGGTTCCCGGGGTTCTTCCGACCTGGCTAGAGATGTGCGTGGCTTTGCGGTAAAATTTTATACGCAGGAAGGCAATTTTGATCTGGTTGGAAATAATATGCCGGTGTTTTTCATTCAAGATGCCATCAAGTTTCCTGATCTTGTTCACGCTGTAAAACCTGAACCACATAATGAAATTCCGCAAGCGGCATCTGCGCATGACACTTTTTGGGATTTTATATCGAATACACCTGAGGCAGCCCATATGATTATGTGGGTGATGAGTGATCGTGCAATTCCACGCAGCTACCGAATGATGGAAGGATTTGGCGTTCATACCTTTAGGTTAGTCAATGCCGAAAACCGATCATGCTTTGTAAAATTTCATTGGAAGCCAGTGTTAGGAACTCATGCCGTGGCATGGGATGAAGCACAGAATATTTCGGGTAAAGATCCTGACTTTCATCGAAGGGATCTTTGGGATGCAATAGAAAACGGAGATTTTCCACAATGGGATTTTGGGGTTCAGATTATACCCGAAGAAGATGAGCATAAATATGAATTTGATTTACTTGATCCAACAAAACTAGTTCCGGAAGAACTTGTTCCTGTTCAAATAATCGGAACACTAACACTGAACCGCAACCCAGATAATTTTTTTGCAGAAACTGAACAGGTAGCTTTTCATATCGGGCATGTTGTACCAGGTATAGATTTTACAAACGATCCACTTCTCCAGGGAAGATTATTTTCTTATACGGATACACAGCTTATACGTTTAGGGGGACCGAATTTTCATGAAATTCCAATTAATCGACCAATTGCGCCTGTTCACAACAATCAACGCGATGGCTTCATGCGCCAAACAATCAACAAGGGCAAGACAGCCCATAGTCCAAACACCATGTCTGGCGGTTGTCCATTTCAAGCGGGAAGAATGCAAGGTGGCTTTACAAGTTTCCCGGAAAAAGTTGATGCTCACAAAGTCAGGGAAAGAAGTCAAAGCTTTTTTGATCATTTCAGCCAGGCGAAGTTGTTTTTTAACAGCCAGTCGGAGCCGGAAAAAAATCATATTATTGATGCACTGTCTTTCGAGCTTGGAAAGGTAGAGACCCTGTCCATAAGAGAACGGATGTTATATCTACTTTCGCAAATTGATGGTGGATTGGCTTCAGCAGTTGCATATGCGATCGGTATGCACGTACCCAAAGGATTAAACACTCCTCTAAATCAGAATGTTCCAGCTGACGCTGATTTTGATAATTATCAATCTATCGTCAAGGAAGGGTCACTCAATAAATCGCCTGCGCTTAGTATGGCAGGGAAAGATCTGAAATCAATAGCGACCAGGAAGATTGCAATTCTCGCTGCCGATGGCGTAAATGAAGATAGTGTTAACATCATGAAAGAAGCATTATCCGCAGAAGGAGCAATATGTGACATCATTGCACCACGTTTGGGATTTATTTCGGGCATGAATAATAAAAATCTTGAAGTATCCAAATCGTTATTAACAACAGCTTCGGTGTTGTATGACGCAGTTTATGTGCCAGGTGGTGTTCAAAGCCTCGCAACGTTGGAAGCCGATCCGGATGCAATTCATTTTTTAAATCAAGCTTTTAAACATTGTAAACCAATTGCATCGGATGATGATGCTCAACAGGTATTGAAAGCGACCTACTTCTGGAAAAAGATCCCGGAGGATAATAGCACAGAAACTGTCTTGAGAGAAGGTGTTGTAATTGGTACAGGGAAGAAGATGGTGGACCTTTTTATCAAAGCAATTAAAAAGCACCGTTTTTGGGAAAGAGAGAAGCCACGAAAAATACCTGCATAAAAAGGTTACTGATATCTAACGATAGTATAGCAACAGGTAGATTTTTTATGGAATGACATGTCGCCAACTTCGTAGGATTTCATGCAACAGTTGTCAACTTGGGAGCTGCGAGTTCTGCCAATACTCAAGAATTGATCTACCAATCTGCGTTAAATCACGGAATGATGTAGGCTTTTGAAAATAACCGTTAGCACAAAGTTTGAATGCCTCATCTACCATAGGTCGTGTTGCACTGGTGCTGAGGAATACAAAGGGTATTCTCTTTTCGTTTAAACATTCATCCTTATTGATGGAGTTCTTGAACTCAAGTCCATTCATTATGGGCATGTTTACATCGCTAATTATAATAAAGATTTTTTCTTCCGTTGTTTTTAAGTATGTGAGAGCTTTATCAGGAGAATTGAAACAACGAAATTGATTTTTAACTCCTGCGGCTTTTAGCGCTATAGTTAGTAATTCACAATCATCTAAATCATCCTCAACAATTACAATGGGTCGGGTTTGCATATCATTCGTTTAAAGGATGTAAACTTAATAATAATTTTAAAGTATTCACAATAAATTCTAAAAAGATTTGGATTGTACCTCGTCATCGGGTAGCCGATAAAATACTGGCTTTCTTTCCCAACGAATCTGCTGCTGTGCAGGTTTAAATCCTTCAATTTCTTTATAAAAGGAGTGGAAGATTTTCTGATCTTCTTTACGCGGCGTTATATTTCTAAGGTATTGGAGACGTTGTTTTAAATCAGCCACTTGCTGTTCGAGGGAATCTAATATATACATAGTAAAGTCGGTCGGTTACATTTAACAGCATCAAAAATATTGCCTGACTGAATTATGACAAAAAATAATTTGTGTACGTACCCATTCGTCCCTATGCACTTTACTTATAACTACTCAATTTAATTTTCGTTTTAGTGGGCGCTGTTGCGACCACCTTCCTGGTAATGGTTCTGGAGTTTCAGGGATGATATATAACTCGTCCCCTAAGTAATGGTGGATATGAGGATAACAGGCACCATTGATACGCTGATTATCATAGTGCAAAAGTGATCATTCCTTGCCCTCCTGTAGAGATTGTTCGAGATATTCAATTCCTTTTTGAGTAATTACAAATCCTTCAAAGGGCTTGTCATTCTTTAATATACTTTTACTCTCGATATATCCTTTCTCCAAAAGCCCTCGGGCAAATTTTGAGTAATAAGTACTTATTGGTTCTTGTTTCAGCAGTAACCGCTCGTGACACTCGATGAGCAACTCCTGCATTTTTTTGGTAACCGTCTTCACAGAGGAAAGGTACGATGTTATCAAAGGTTTGGTTTAATGTACAAAAAATATTCTGATGGTAAACTAACGGTAGCTGGTAGCGGCGGGGTGGATAGATCGTTCCCAATATTCCACTATCGCTTTTATATCTGACAGGATTTTTTCATAACTTGTACCTTTCTGAAAGAAACCTTGTATATTAAAATCTGCATAGGCATCGTTTACAATATTTTCTGATATGGTAGATGAGAAGAACACAAATGGTATGTATTTTTTCTGTATTTCCGGATCACTGTGAAGTAATTTACCCAACTTGTTTGAGTTGTTATTCCTGTGATCAATGTCACAGATAATGAGGAAAGGCTTTTCGATGTTGAGGGTAAGATACTGAAAGGCTAATTCCAATACGGGGTACACTATCAATTCGTGAGTTAGAGCCAGGTCTTCAAAGACTTCCTGCATGATTTTCACGTCATCCTGATCTTGCTCAACATAGATGATGACTCCATTATTGTTCTCCATAAAAGAAAATTTAAATGTATCCTGTACAAAAAGTATGCAAAAATGCCTTTCGGGTTGCCACTTCTTATTCTCTCATATTTAAAGATCATTATTTAGCCTGCTATTAGAAGACGAAAAAGAAGGGGCCGGATTTTCAATAAAATAAAAGTAATCCTTAAGTATCGGTTTAGTTCAGGTTGGCTTAAATGATGAAAATCTTGATAAGACCTTCGACATGCAAAGTCCATACAAAAAAGCAACTTCTCACCGGTACCTAACGTTAACCTGCAAAAGGTCCAGGACGAAGATTAAAAAGGCTACGGTTATGATTCAACCCGCCTCTTTCTGAACGAGCAACCTTGTTGCTTTTCCCTAAGATGTCATGTGAGTGATTGCCTGTTTCAATCTTTGGAAGATTCAATCAAGCTTTGCAATTTTGGACTACCTTTATAAACAGTAAAATTATTATTGCATTGCGCTATGAAAATACTATGGATTTCCCTTTTATTCATCTCAACTATTGCCTATGGCCAGGCTTCAGACCCTAGTATTCCAATTTTACCAACCAAAACAAATAAACCAGTTCATGATCCACCTGAAGTGATCAATGTATATACAGAAGTGCTTTCATTAAACCGATGTGATAATTCCATTACAATAGTAAATGATTCAGCATTTAAAATTGGCGACACAGTTCTATTGATCCAGATGAAAGGAGCATTAATTGACACTTCAAATTCGGCTTCGTTCGGTTCTATTATTGATTATAAAAGCGCTGGAAATTATCAGTTCAATAGCATAAGCGCTAAATCCGGTAATAAGATCACGTTGAGAAATATAATCACTCGCAGTTATGAAATTCCTGATGGAGCTGTTCAACTTATTAGAGTTCCATTCCTAAAAAGCGCTGCATTCCCTGGTGGGCTCACCTGCCTGCCGTGGGATGGTTCAAAGGGAGGTGTACTGGCTGTAATCGCTGAAAATGGCTTGAACAGTTATGCTGAAATTGAAGTAAGTGGGAAGGGCTTTAAAGGAGGGCAAGGATATTATGGAACTTTTAATAGTGGAACCTGTTTTGAAAATAACTATAATTATAGCTCAGCCACACTGCTCGCTGGCTTCAAAGGGGAAAGTATTACAACCATATCACCTAATATATCAAAAGGAAAAGGAAGCCCTGCGGCGGGCGGCGGCGGCGGTTTAAGCCATAATAGCGGTGGTGGTGGTGGAGGTAATGGAGGATCCGGAGGAACAGGGGGCTATCAAACCGATACATGTGGTAATGCTCCATTTGCAAATGGAGGAATAGGTGGAAGAAATTTACTATACACCAATTCGACCGGCAAAATATTTATGGGTTCCGGAGGAGGTGCTGGTCATTCCGATAATAATGATCTGACTACAACTGCAGCAACGGGAGGCTCTGGGGGAGGAATTATTTTTATCATTGCAGACACTTTAAACATGTTCAGTCACGAGATATTCGCCGATGGATCAGCCGGGCAGTACTGTTACGCAACTGATTGTAATGATGGAATGGGCGGAGGCGGTGCAGGAGGATCTGTTGTATTGAAAACCCAGGTTGAAGTTCAGGATTTGATTGTTGAAGCAAGCGCCGGCAATGGTGCTAATATGCAGGGCTCTAGCGTGATAGCAGGTTATGCGGGACCTGGTGGTGGTGGAGGTGGAGGAATGATTTTGTTGAACAGTCCTGGCTTGCCTCTAAATGCAAACTTATATGTAAATGGCGGTGGCCGTGGAGTAATGATTGGCACTGGCGGGAATGCCTGGGGAGCAACAACCGGGGCAGACGGAAAGATCCTTTTTAATTATGCTATTAACCTTGACACTATTCCTTTTGTAGCAAATATTGATTCAGTGCTGTTCAGTGATAGTATTATCTCCTGTAATAATGTACTGTTTCAGGGCCTGGCATTCACTAATACGGCTCCAATTGTAACATGGCAATGGAGCTTTGGTGACGGTGAAATATCCTCCGGACAAAATACAAATCATAATTATAATGTGACTGGAACTTATCCTGTTCAACTGATTGTAGTAGATATTAACGGCTGTAAAGACAGTGTGATCAGCCCTGTAATGACTGCTGGACTCATATTTGCCAGTGCAGGAAATGATACATCTTTATGCAGTAACGGGGCGGTAATGGTCACGCTCAATGGGAATGGCAGTGGCACATACTCATGGTCACCCGCGGGCACACTAAATAACAATACAATACCAAACCCCACTGCTACAGTAATTGATTCAATAAATAAATACTACTTAACAGTTACTAACGGGATCGGTTGCACGGCTACTGATTCAGTAACCATCACTGTAAATCAAAAACCAAAAGTTTTTGCATCAAAAGCCAATGACATCAATTGCAAGTTGCCTTTTAGCAGGCTAAATGCAATAGGTGCTAACGAATATACCTGGAAACCTATGGATCTCCTGGATAATGCATTTCACAAATCTCCACTTGCCAATCCCATAACAACAACCACATTTATAGTAACCGGCATTGATCGGTTCGGTTGCAACAGCCAGGATAGTATCACAGTTGTAGTAAATTTTGATACCAAAGGATTTGAACTTCCTAACAGTTTTACACCGAATGGTGATGGGATCAATGATTGTTTTGGTATTAAATTTTACAGGGATGTAACAGGCATGCGGCTTATGATTTACAATCGTTATGGCGAACAAGTTTTTGCTTCAACAGACTCTTATAATTGTTGGGATGGGCTTTTCAGGGGTCAGCCGGTTCCAAATGGTAATTACATTTACTACCTTCGTGCACGAACGTTATGTGGTGAGATTTCTAAGAAAGGCAATGTTTTGGTTATTCGGTAATAATAACTTTAGTGCTAGTGGCAAGGCTGCAGTTTTTACCTTCACTAACCTTTGACCTCTTGAATTTATCTCCTTCCACGTTTCGGGCTTTAAATATTGTTGTTTGATTTGTAGGCACATAAAAAAATTTTGCGCACAATCAATTAACGTCCTTCCCATTTTTTAGCTTTTCAATCATCGTTCCTGGTAGCGCCGTTGATCCTGATAGTCTTCATAGAGAATGCTTTCAAACATGCTAGGCTTGTCAGGCCAGGTCGGGTAAATATTCATATTGAAACCACCCTGGAAAATAATATATTCAACTTACTGGTAAAAAATAATTACAACAACAGCGAACAGGATTCTGCCAATGGTATTGGTTTGAGCAATGTGGAGCGGCGATTGACATTGCTATATCCTGATGGAAAGCACTTTTTATCAATATCCAGGGATGAAGCATTCTATAAAATTAATTTACAGCTTCAATTAGCAAGAATGGAATAAAATTACCTGATGGAGATGCGATATAAATGCATGGTAGTTGATGATGAGCCTATTGAGGTGGAAATCCCCATTGGCGTACAATTTAAAGAAAAGTTTTTGGAATGAAATAAGACAACGGAAACCCGGAAAATACCAGGTGAAGCTACAAACCTGCCTACCTCTATGGGCATTATTTAATTGACGATCGCTTTAGTCTTATCCTGGCACACTGCCAACCATAAAAAGGGTTGAACAGTATCGCTAAATGGGGAATTCTTGGTGCTTTACCTTTCTTGTTGAAAGGAATTCCGGACTAAAGTGATATTTGCTTATCTTTTGTTTGGAGAGAGAAATAAACCACCTATTTTTACTCCAGAACAAAATCATTCAATGAAGCTATTTCTACTTATCTCCATTTTGCTGGTTTCTTTGGCTTCTGTTGGCCAGGAAACGTTTTCAAAAGTGATAGCCAAGACTGATTCTACACTTTATCAGATAAAAGACCTGGTGGAAGTTAAAAATGGCCGCGATGAGGCAAAGCAAGTTCAATTTACCGGCTCATTTCCAAGAGTTAAATGGGATGCATATTTAAAA
The DNA here is from genome assembly GCA_039920685.1 of Ferruginibacter sp. Classification (GTDB taxonomy): domain Bacteria; phylum Bacteroidota; class Bacteroidia; order Chitinophagales; family Chitinophagaceae; genus Ferruginibacter. The sequence goes on along the minus strand of JBDSDG010000189.1, from coordinate 7,412 downwards.
CAAACTGCAATGGACGATAAGCGTGCATTTTCTTTCATTGCCCGAACCTTGACCATAAAGGCAAAATATGAATTGAAAAACATCATGTCATTTCAACCTATGCAAAACCAATTCATATCGGTGGTCGACGATAAATTCAACTGTAATTTTAAAATGACAGGCATCAATGATATTGGAAACCTGGTTGAAGAATCAAAGGTTATTCAATACGATCCATATAAACCAAAAGAATAGGTTCATTGTACAGGCTGCTCTCCAGCAATCATAGGCCGCTTAAGCCTTTCTTCAAAAACATAAGCCATCATATTGCTGAACAATCCAGGCATTCTATTATATCAACGCCAGATCAAAAATGTTCTATTTCGATCTGTTTCATCTTTCAATTACAATATGTTCTATAACTTTAAATAGTCAGAAAGTAATCACTCTCATGACAGTTGCTGCATTGTTTTTATTATTCACAACTTTAATTTAGCCATGATCGCTTCAGTAAAAGCCTATCATGCTATGAAAATAAAGCCGGGAATATTGAACTTTTATTAACTTTTTATATCGTATTTTAGTTACTACAAAAATAATTATGAGCGACACCATAACAATTCCTACTCCGCTTACAGCTAAGGATTTTGCAACTGACCAGGAAGTACGCTGGTGCCCGGGTTGCGGCGATTATTCAATACTTGCACAGGTGCAAAAGATCATGCCTACTCTCGGCATTCCAAGAGAAAATATCGTAATAGTTTCTGGCATCGGATGCAGTAGCCGCTTCCCGTATTATATGAATACTTATGGTATGCATAGCATTCACGGGCGTGCAACGGCAGTTGCCAGCGGATTAAAAGCAGCCCGCCCGGAATTGAGCGTTTGGATCGTTACCGGCGACGGCGATGGACTTAGCATCGGCGGGAATCATACCATTCACTTGCTCAGGAGAAATTTTGATGTCAATATTTTACTTTTCAATAACCAGATCTACGGACTTACAAAAGGCCAATACTCGCCAACTTCAGAAGAAAAAAAAGTTACCAAGAGCACACCATTCGGCAGCATTGATCACCCGTTCAATCCATTGGCCCTGGCAATGGGTGCTGATGCAACTTTTATCGGCCGCACAATGGATCGCGATCCCAAGCATTTACAGGCTTTGTTGCTTCGTGCCCAATCACACAAAGGATCTTCGTTTTTAGAGATATACCAGAATTGTAATATTTTCAATGACGGTGCATTTGAAGTGTTTACCGAAAAAAGTACAAAAGCTGATGAAGTGCTTTTTTTAGAACAGGGAAAGCCATTGATCTTTGGAGCAACTCAGAATAAAGGGATCAAGCTCGAAGGCTTCAAACCTGTCATTGTTGATCTTGCAGCAGGTGCAAGCACAGACGATCTTTGGGTCCATGATGATAAAGACTTTTATAAAGCACAGATACTGATCAGGATGTTTGATGATCCATCACTTGCCGGGCATTTACCACGGCCATTCGGAGTTTTCTACGAAACAGACAGGGCTTGTTATGAAGATGTAATGTCTATGCAGATAGAAGACGTGATCGCAACAAAAGGCAAGGGCGATCTGGATAAATTGATCAGGGGCAGGGAAACGTGGACGATCAATTAATTTTTGGCCAGGCTGTATAGCATTACTGATCCTTTGTGGCGTCGCACACTTGTACATCATCGGTATTTCAACAGGAAAAACCTATAATAAATTTTTCTCCAGAAGTAGTTCTGCTATCTGTATCGCATTTGTTGCAGCACCTTTTCTTAAATTATCGCTTACGATCCAGCAGTTCAAAGTATTGGGCTGCGTTTCATCACGGCGGATGCGACCAACAAAAGTTTCATCCTTATCATGCGCCGTGAGCGGCATTGGGTAAATGAAGTTATAAATATCATCTTCAACAATAACTCCGGCAGCTGAAGCAAGAATATTCCTTACATCTTTTACATCAAAATCATTTTCGAATTCTATGTTCACACTTTCGCTATGGCCACCCATTGTTGGTATCCGGACACAGGTAGCCGAAACTTTTATAGAATCATCTCCCATGATCTTTTTTGTCTCATTCACCATTTTCATTTCCTCCTTCGTGTAGCCATTACCGGTAAATACATCTATCTGGGGAATGGCGTTTTGATCGATCTGGTATTTATATGCCATTTCACCTTCAACACCTTTGCGCTCATTAAGCATTTGCTGAACAGCTTTTACACCCGTCCCGGTAACGCTTTGATAGGTGCTTACAACGATTCTTTTTATCTTATACCTGTCATGCAACGGCTTTAAAACCACCACCATTTGAATTGTCGAGCAATTTGGATTTGCAATGATCTTATCTGAAGCTTCCAGGACATTTCCATTTACCTCCGGCACCACCAGCTTTTTGCCCGGATCCATTCTCCAGGCACTTGAATTATCAATCACTGTTATTCCGGCCGCGGCGAATTTCGGGGCCCATTCCAATGAAGTAGATCCACCTGCAGAAAATAATGCAAGCGCAGGTTTTAGATCGATCGCCTCTTGCATGCCGATTATTTTATATTTGTTACCCTTGAACGTAATTTCCTTTCCCACTGATCTTTCCGACGCAACTGCAATCATTGAGCTGACAGGGAAATTTCGCTCTGCGAGGATCTGCAGCATTTTTGTACCTACCAGGCCTGTAGCACCAACAACCGCAACTTTCATGTCTTTTTTTGCAAAAATAGACCATCCTCAACTGATTTTTTATCGCCCCTGGGTATTTAATATATTTATTCAGCCTGCTTTAGCCGCTTTATAGAATATTGTATCTTTAAGAGATAGTATAAACATTATGATAAAGAACCTGCTTATTTGTGTTATTGCAATGTTGGCCGTAACCATTTCGAAGGCCCAGCTCTCAGAAAATTTTAGTGACGGAGATTTTACGGCCAATCCTGTATGGATCGGGGGGACTGCAGACTGGATAGTAAATCCAAGCTTTCAATTACAGAGCAATAATACAGTTCTGAATAGTACATATTATTTAAGTACGGTGAACACAAAAGCTACAACAGCGCAATGGGATTTCTTTTGCAGCCTGTCTTTTAATCCTTCATCTTTAAATTATGTGGATGTTTACCTGACTGCCTCTGCAAGTGATCTGACACTTGCCACAACAACCGGTTATTTTGTAAGAATGGGGGGTTCCGATGATGAGATCAGCCTATTCCGTAAAGACAATGGTACGATTACCAAGATCATTGATGGAACCAATACCATATTGAATAGCAGTACGAATGATATGAGAATTACCGTGATCCGCGATGCGGCAAATCAATGGATGCTGAAGCGTGATCTGAATGGAAGCGGGTCGGTTACTGAAGGCAATGTTACAGATGCAACTTATCTCACTGCTGCTTTTTTTGGTGTACTTGTAAAGCAAAGTACAGCAAGCTTTTTTCAAAAACATTTTCTTGACGATATAACAATAGGAGATTTTTTACCTGATTTGCTCCCACCATTGATCCAGTCGTACACTGTCATAAGTCCAATAAAACTTGATGTATTATTTAATGAACCCATTGATCTTACCACCAGCCAGCTGATCACAAATTATTCGGTGAGCAATGGTATTGGAGTACCTGTAACGGCTGTTAGAGATGCTGCGAACAATGCACTTGTCCATTTAACCTTTGCAACAGCTTTCCCCGGCAGTACCAGCCTTACGTTAACGATTATCAATGTCCAGGATCTTTCCGGAAATGCGATCAGCAGTGCCACCATTACATTCAGTTATTTCATTCCGGGTCCGTACAATGTCGTAATTGATGAGCTAATGGCTGATCCAACTCCACTTGTAGGTTTACCTGATGTTGAATGGCTTGAATTGCGAAACACAACTGCCTTCGACATTGACCTGCAGGGTTGGAGATTGGGAAAAGCAACAGGCCAAAGTGGCCCTATGCCATCCTATATATTAAAGGCTGATAGTTTTGTTATCGTGTGTACAAGCAGCGCTGTTGCAGCATTGTCGGCCTTCGGCCAGGTAATTTCTGTAACTAGTTTTCCAAGCCTGAATAATACTGGGGATAATATATACCTGCGTTCATCTCAAGGCTCCATTATCCATTCCGTGAATTACACAGATGCATGGTATCAGAATGAATTGAAAAAGGATGGGGGATGGAGTTTAGAAATGATCGATACACATAACCCCTGTTCCGGCATCACCAACTGGAAAGCAAGTGTTGATGCCAGTGGCGGAACACCAGGCAGAAAAAATTCGGTGGATGCAATCAATGCAGACGTGACTTCACCAAAACTATTGCGTGCATATGCCACCGATAGTATAAATATTGTACTTGTTTTTGACGAATCGCTGGACAGCACCATTGCTTCAAATGCTTCAAGCTATACAATCAGTGATGGAATTGGAAACCCTGTTTCTGCTACACCATTGCCTACACTATTTGATCATGTGAATCTTACTCTTACCGGTGCCTCTGCATTGTTGCGAAATAAAATATACACTGTAAATGTAACCGGCGTTACAGATTGTAGTGGAAACAGCATCAACACTGATAATACAGCCAGGGTTGGGCTTTACGAGCATACCGACAGTTTTGATATTGTAATCAATGAGATCCTTTTTAACCCGAGGTCAGCAAGCAATGATTATGTAGAGATCTATAACCGTAGCAATAAGATACTTAATCTTAGAAATGTATATATCGCCAATCGAAATACAACAGGCGCCATCAGTAGCATTCAACAACTGTCAGCAGAAGACAGGCTGTTTTTCCCCCAGGATTTTATTGTTGTTACCGAAAGCAAACAACTAGTTCTTCACGATTATATTGCAAACGACCCTGATGCATTCATTGAAATAGGAAGCATGCCATCATTCAATGATGATGAGGGGAACGTGATCATATTAAATGAACAGGGAAACATTGTGGACCAGGTGAATTATAAAGATGATTGGCACTTCAAGCTGATCAGTGATGAAGAAGGTGTATCACTGGAACGGATAGACTATGATGCGCCGTCTCAAAACTATCAAAATTGGCATAGTGCAGCCACAAGTGTTGGATATGGAACGCCAACTTATAAAAATTCCCAGTATAAAATGGATGCTGGCCTTCAAGGGGAAATAACAGTTACACCCGACATTGTGAGTCCAGACAATGATGGTACAGATGACTTTGCAACAATTAATTACAGTTTCCCGGAGCCCGGGTATGTATCAAGCATAACTATTTATGATGCTGCGGGGCGGCAGGTAAGGATCTTGCAACGCAATGCGTTAAATGGGTTAAAAGGCTATTATCGCTGGGATGGCCTCGGAGATAAGATGCAAAAGCTTCCGGTTGGAATTTACATCCTTTATACCGAAGTTTTTAATTTGAAGGGGAAAACGAAAAAATTCAAGAATGTAATTGTATTGGCCCGCAGATCGAATTAAAAAACAGCAAATCCCTTATATGACTTTCAAAAAAAATTTCATCATTGCCATGCTTTGCCTGGCTACTGCATCTTGCGGTAATAAACCAAGTGAATTGAAAACAACTTTTAAATGGCCGGAGGGTGTTGCCCCACCTGTAGCGGAGAAAAAGCCCAAAGCATTAGTTGCTCACGGCGATACCCGCATAGATGATTATTACTGGATGAATGATTATTTTAAAAAAGGTGCTGATAGCTCGAAGGTTGTTGAATACCTGACCGCAGAAAATAAGTATTATGATACAATGATGTCTGGTACCAGGGTTTTCCAGGATAGCTTATACCAGGAAATGAAGAGCAGGATTAAAGAAAAAGATGAATCGGTTCCGTTTTTTAAAAACGGATATTTTTATTATAGTCGCGTTGTAGAAGGGAAGGATTATTTTGTTTATTGCAGAAAAAAAGGAGCGCTGGATGCAACAGAAGAAGTGTTGCTCGACGCAAATGCAATGGCGGAAGGGCATAATTATTTTTCGGCGATCGGATTTTCGGTAAGCATGGATAATAAATTAATGGCATATGCCGTGGATATGTTATCCCGCAGGCAATACAATATTTTTATCAAAAATTTAGAGACCGGTGAGGTATACAAAGATATTATTCCACAAACAGAAGGTGATCCCGTTTGGGCGAATGATAATCAAACATTTTTTTATACAGCAAAAAATCCCGTTACGCTTTTGTCAGAAAAGATAAAAAGACACACACTCGGAACTGATGCGGCATCTGATAAAGTCGTTTATGAAGAAAAGGATCAAACAAATTATATAGGAGTTTCAAAAACAAAATCTGATAAGTTCATATTCATAACATCGCAGGGAACTTTGTCTACCGAACAAAGGTATATTGACGCCAATAATCCAGGGGTTGACTTTACTATTTTTCAACCCCGCATGAAAGAAGTACTATACGATGTTGATCATGCCAATAATAAATTTTATATCCGCACGAATGACCATGCAAAGAATTTTAAACTGGTGACCTGCGAGGAGAATAAGACCGAATCTGCAAACTGGAAGGAGTTGATCGCACACAATACCGATATATTGATACAAGGCTTTGAATTATTCAAGAATTTTTTAACAGTTTCTGAAAGAAAGAGTGGGCTTACACAGATCCATATTATCAATACACAAAACAATACAGCGCATGACCTGGCATTTGATGAGCCGACCTACCAGGCAAGTGTAGCTTACAACCCGGATTATAATACAGATGTGTTACGATTTAATTATACATCCATGACCACACCTCCTACAGTGTATGATTATAATATGGTAAGCAAGGAAAAGAAGCTGATGAAGCAACAGGAAGTGCTTGGTGGATTTGATGCGAAAATTTATCTAACTGAAAGATTGTATGCAACCGCGAAGGACGGAACAAAGATCCCCATCTCCGTGGTTTACAAAAAGGGTTTTAACAAGGACGGCACTCATCCGTTAATGTTATATGGCTACGGAAGCTATGGCGCAAGTATGGATGCATCATTTAGCAGTGCCCGTTTGAGTTTATTGAACAGGGGTTTTGCTTTTGCTATTGCACATATACGTGGTGGGCAGGAAATGGGCAGGTATTGGTATGAAGATGGTAAAATGATGAAGAAGATAAACACCTTTACCGATTTTATAGATTGCGCCGAATATTTGGTGGCGAATAAATTTACCTCTAAGGAACATTTGTATACAAGTGGTGGAAGCGCCGGTGGATTATTAATGGGGGCAGTAGTAAACATGCGACCTGATCTATGGCATGGAGTGATCGCCGCGGTGCCGTTTGTGGATGTGCTTACAACTATGAGTGATCCAAGCATACCATTGACAACAAATGAATATGACGAATGGGGAAACCCGGCAAATAACGAAAACTATTTGTATATGAAATCATATTCGCCCTATGATAATGTAAAAAAACAGGCTTATCCAAACCTCCTTGTAACAACAGGATTGCA
>JBDSDG010000188.1:0-2605 GCA_039920685.1 Ferruginibacter sp. | reverse complement strand
TGTAGTATCTCCAATTGCAACTACTGCCCCGGTCGCATCTAACAACTCTACCTTTCGGTAAAGAGTTGGCCCCTGGGAAGGAATAAAACGCCAAGATTCATTCATGCCAATGCCTCCCCATACAGGGTCGGAGGCCTTACGGCCCGGCGCCATTATGCCTTTTGTTCTTAAACTGTCTTGCAGTCCAACCATTGCCTTTCCATCATTCCAACCCGGACAAGTCTCTTTATCTTTTATATATACCTCTATTACACCTGTTGATTCATGTAATATGATCTGGTGTGTATTCTGAATTAACGTATCACATGAAGTAGTGGTATAATACAATGGAATTTTGTAAAAGCTAAGGATCCATTTTCTGTTTGGAGCTGCACCAATCACCACATATTCAATATGTTCAGTAGGAGAGGTTGTATATTCCGGATCAATATCATGATACGGTCCCATGATCAATAACTTGTCATATAAGGTACTAGGAACATCTTCACCTGGATATCCCGCCCCTGAAGTTGAACTTAAGAATCCGCCATTATTTAAGAGTTCGTAATGCGTGTTAAGTCCCACCTGAGAAATGTCAAAAGATAAAAATCCATTAGTACTTACAATTAAAGAATTTCTGCTTACTCCATAGAAAGGAAAATAAAAAGGCATGGTTATTAAACTCGAATAATAATCGTCGCCACTTACCGTAACGGGAGGGACAACCGTTCCTGGATCAAAGTAGGGCCTACATCCAGATTCAGCGGTCACATTATTAACTGTATAATCAGTAGAAAGGCTTCGTAGATCAGGAAATTGCCCCTTTATTGTTAGGCATGCAAGGTTGCAACCCAGTATGGTATCTTTAGGACAAGTAAATGATAAATTCTGAGATTGTGAGGTATAAACGCAAAGAGCAAGTATTGTTAGCAGTAAAACTCTTCTCATTAGCTAATAGTTATGTATTGAATTTTGTATATAAAACCAAGCCATGAAGATAATTATTTTATGTTTCATTTTCATTTAATTAACAAGCTGGCGATAAAGCGGGGAATGTGAATAAATGTGTCATAGCATATGTTTGAGTAAATTTGACGACCAAAATAAATGTTATGAATTCTCAGGAAATAGTCATTTCAAACTTCTATTCAGCATTCCAGTTACTTGATCATCAAAAAATGAATCAATGCTATGTAGAGGATATAGTATTCTTTGATCCCATTTTCGGATTGTTACGAGGTGAAGAAGCACGATCTATGTGGGAAATGTTATGTTCTAACGCTAAGGATTTTTCATTGGTATTTGGAAACATTGTAGCACTCGATTCTGAATATTATACTTGTGATTGGATCGCTTCCTATACGTTTTCAAAAACCGGCAAAAGGGTTGTCAACAAGGTAAAAGCGCATATGATGGTCCATGATGGCAAGATCGTAGAACACAGCGACGGATTTAGTGTGCACCAATGGAGCAGGATGGCCCTGGGCTTCAGCGGTTGGTTACTTGGATGGAATAGCTTTTATCAAAACAAAATTAAGAGGGAAGCGAGGAAGAATTTGGATAGGTTTATGGGGAGATAGGGGATAGGGGATACCAGATACCTTATACTGAATACAAAATATGCGATCATCAGAAACTGGTACTAAATTACTAACTTCCAGATTACAGCTAATAGCTTACAGCTTACAGCATGCAGCTTTCTTCCTTCCTTGCATTTCGCCCAAACACTTCGTATATTTCCAAATCTTAACCAAACTAACTCACCATGAACACGGAATTTTTATCAAACCTTAACTGGATCGCAATATTTTGCGGAGCTCTTGGATATTTTGCCCTGGGTGCATTGTGGTATTCAAAGATATTATTTGCACCTAAGTGGATAGCTCTTACGAAAATAGATATGTCAAATCCTGACCTGAAAAAAGGAATGGGAATGCTTATGTTCATGTCGTTCATATGGATGTTCATCAATGCGTTTGGAATTGCAATTCTTAGAGAAAGGATGGTTGACGTTACCGGGTTAATGGGCGGAATAAAACTTGGTGCTTTAACTGGTCTTTTTTTCGGCACTGCTGCTATCAGCATTTCTTACCTTTATGAAAAACGCCCTATGGGATTGTACTGGATCAATGGAGGTTATACGGTGTTAGGAAATATTATAGCAGCGATTATTATTTGTAGCTGGCATAATTAGGTTGGTTTAGTTGCAATGTTGAAAAAGTTGATTAGGTCAATAAAATAATAAGGTAAATAAAGTAATAAAGTGAATAAAGTAATAAAGTGAATAAGGGTGATCACTTGTCATGGTAAATCCTACACAAGCTTTATCAACTTTTTACTTTTCACTGGACCCTTGTTATCTTTACCATATTCGTGGGTAAATGCAACTCTACCGGTGTGCTTCCTGTATTAATAACCACATCTCCTTTTTTCAGAAATCCTCTTTCTTTTAAAATGCTTATCTGGTCAAAAATGATATCATCAAGGCTTTCTTCTTCTGCATAATAGAAAGCACGAACTCCCCAGCTTAAACTCAATTGGCTGATAAGCGTACGCTCTTTACTAAAAATATACAACGGGCATCTTGGCCTGTAACTACTAAGCATAAATGCAGTATACCCGCTTT
>JBDSDG010000187.1:0-3233 GCA_039920685.1 Ferruginibacter sp. | reverse complement strand
CAGGGTAAGAAGGATTACCATATGGGCAAAATTCCTTAAAAGGCTTACTATTAATGCCTGTGTTGCCTGCAGATAATACGAGGTTACCATCAATATACAAATCCGATGCAGCCCATGATCCTAATTTAACGCCCAGCGGCTGATTGCCCAATGTACCGTCCGGTTTTATTTTTATTCTAAACCAGCATTCTGCTTTGCCGGTTTTATCTGCATATTTTGCAGAAAGATCAACTGGTTTTAATTTTTTCCAGCCCGTTACATTAAAATCTTTTTTTGCCCAATTTGTATCATTACCCTGTTTAAAAATCCAGCCATCGGCTGAAGCGATGAAAAACTGGTCGCTGTTTTTATCAAACATTGAAGGAGTAATTGTTACTACCGAATCCTGTGCTATTGCAAGAACCGGAAAAAACAGCATTAATATTCTTGTAAAAAATTTCATTGATTTATCAGTTGATTGGTAGTTGAATGATGAATATACTATTTTCATCATTCCCCGAATCATAGGGATTTCCTTCCCTGGATAAGCCGGGATCTGTTACGTCAACTTTCGTCTCTATTTTTATTCTCCACCATGTGCTTTTATAATATCATAGCTTGTCTGAATCACTGATTTGCACGGATTATTTGATTTCACAGATTTCATTTATACAGCTCGCCTGAAGGTTAAATTTTACTTCCAAAATGTATTAGCAATACAACGGTTATGTCTTTATATTTTAATTCAGCCATTTTTTCCGTGTAATCTTATCATCCAATTAATCCGTGATTCAGACAGGTAATTGAATAATAAATGCTGAACCTTCTCCTTCTTTAGTTTCAACTGTTATTTCCCCGCCATGCGCTTTGATGATATCATAACTTAAGCTCAACCCTAAACCAGTTCCTTGTCCCGATGGTTTGGTAGTGAAAAATGGCTGGAAAATTTTATCCAATACTTTTTGCGGAATGCCCATCCCGTTATCAGCAACCTTAATTATTACTTTATCATTTTCTTTTTTTGTAGAAACTGAAACTGTAGGCTCATAACCTTCGCTTTGTTGTTTTTTCTTTTCAGTAACGGAGTAAAAAGCATTTGTAAACAGGTTCAGTAATACTCTTCCTAAATCCTGCGGTACCACTCCTGTCTTACCAATACTTTCATCAAAATCTGTTTTAAAATCTGCATTGAATGATTTGTCTTTTGCCCGCAAGCCATGATAACTTAATCGCAAATATTCATCGCACAAAGCATTAATATCAGTTGGTTCTTTTTTACCAGTGCTTGTTTGGGAATGTTGGAGCATGCCTTTTACAATAGCATCTGCTCTTTTGCCATGATGATTTATTTTTTCTTCATTAGCTATAACATCTTTTACAATCGCTTTTGCATCATCATAATTTCTTTTGTCAATTTCTTCATTTAATTCAGCAAGCATTTCTTTATTCACTTCCGAAAAATTATTCACAAAGTTTAAAGGGTTCTGAATTTCATGTGCGATGCCTGCAGTAAGTTCTCCAAGGCTTGCCATTTTTTCGGATTGGATGAGTTGGATTTGAGTAGATTTTAACTCCTCCAATGTTTGTTCAGCTTTTGCTTTCTGCCGATCAGTTTCTGTTTTTTGTTTTTGCAGCATCCCAAAAGCCTTTTGCCGGTGACGTATATTACGTATGAGTAAAAGAGCAATCATAATAAAGACAACAGCAATACTTAGAAGTATGTACAACTTCAACTTGTTGCGATATTGGGTTTGTTGAGCGATGGCATCTTGTTGCCGTAATTGCTCAGCAAACCCGATATTTTGCACTTCCCTTTCCTTTTGTTGATTGAATAGACTATCCTTTAATGCAATAGCTTGCTCCAGGTACCCCATTGCACTGTCTGGTCTGCCTTTGTCTCTAAACAGTCTATATAAAATTTGATAGGTGGAAATTGTTCCTACGGGGTAGGAGTTAGAAGAACGCAACTCAAGTGATTTATAGGCATAATAAAAGCTGGAATCGTTCTGACCAGTATTATTGTATACTTCTGCAATTCCGTTGTAGGTAACAATTAACTCTTTATAAAGTAACTCTTTTAATGACAGCGACAAGGTGATAAAGTAATAATGCAAAGCGGAATCATACGTCTTCCTTTTAGCATAAACCTCGGCGAGTGTTAATGGAATTGTCGACCATGCAAGTTTACCATTAAGTTTAACCTCTTCGTCCACTGCCCTACGGCCATAAAGAAGCGCAGAATCTAATCGACCGGATCTTTCATAAATACTTGCCATTCTTACAAACCATTGGCTTTCTTGGCCGTGAAGCTCCTTGAATTTTTTCGCGTAGAATTCTGCCTGCTCAAAATCACCTCTATCAGTGTTCAATTGTGTTAGAAAAACATAGTTCCAATACAACGAGCTTGTATCTTTTAACTGCCTGGCCACTTTTTGTGTTTTCAATAAATAATCAATCCCTTGCGGATAGTTACCCATCATTCCAAGAACATACCCATACCGGGATAAGGCACGGGATTCCATTAATTCTGACTTTAATTTTTTTGCCAGCAAAGCTTCCTTTTGACTATAGTATAGCGAAGAGTCGGGTTTAGACCACGCATACTTCAGGAGAAGGCCAAAGAAAATAGAGTCTTTCTTTTCCTCGGTTGGTTGTTTTAATACTTCCCTGTCAATAATATCAATATTATCTTGAGCAGGTAAATTAATAGATAAACAAAGCAAAAAAATAATACCTAATTTTCTCATGATGCAAATATTGAAGATGGATGTGCAGGTAATTTAATAATAAACACACTTCGTTGGCCTTCCCTCGTCTCCACTTTTATTTCTCCGCCATGCGCTTTGATGATATCATAACTTATCTGAATCACGGATGTAAACGATTTATGGATTGGACGGATGTCTTCATAATCTTGTTCTTATATTTTAATTTGTTACTCATAATCTATGTAATCCTTTAATCAGTATAATCCGTGATTCAGACAGCAGGTAACTGAATAATAAACTCTGCACCCTCGCCTTCCCTCGCCTCCACTTTTATTTCACCACCATGTGCTTTGATGATATCATAACTTAAGCTCAACCCTAAACCAGTTCCTTGTCCCGATGGTTTGGTAGTGAAAAATGGCTGGAAAATTTTATCCAACACTTTTTGTGGAATGCCCATCCCGTTATCAGCAACCTTAATTATTACTTTATCATTTTCTTTTTTTGTACTCACTGAAACTGCAGGTTCATAACCTTCGCTTTGTT
>JBDSDG010000186.1:0-12886 GCA_039920685.1 Ferruginibacter sp. | reverse complement strand
ATTACAGGAACCAATAAGAAACAAAGGCCTGCAGCAACATAATTAGCAGTGCGCAACTTCTTTAAATAAGGAAGTAATTTATCAGATACCCATAATACACCCAGACCTATCCAGATCGCAAACGCATAAAAAGAACCCACGTAAGCATAATCACGCTCACGGGGCTGGTTACCCGCTTGATTTAAATAAAGACAAATCGCAAAACCTGTAAAGAAGAAAAGCAATGCTGTTACCAATGCATCCCGCTTGTCTTTTTTCATTTGATAGAATAATCCAAGCAGCCCTAAAATAAATGGCAGCGCATATAGATTATTATTTGCCTTATTGTGCTTAAGGCTATCCGGTAAATTGGTTTGGTTTCCAAGCCGAACCTGGTCAACAAAACCGATCCCGGTCTTCCAGTTCCCGTCTCTTACATTATTGGTATATATTCCCTGGACATCGTTTTGTTTTCCGGCAAAATTCCACATGAAATATCGCCAGTACATCCAGTTCAATTGGTAACCCATGAAATATCCAATGTTCTCTGCCATGGTAGGAGCCCGCTCCCAATTACCCTGCTGGTCCTTGGTGATGCCGATCCAGTTGGCATAATAATCAGCATGGTTCTGGTCATTGCTTTGATCCCACATACGGGGAAAAAAATGCATGTCTTCCGGCGCGTATACATATTCTACTTTTCGACCGGTCTGTTCATATTTGCCATTTGCTTTTAAATATATTTCAGTGGTCTTTGTATCCTGTATCTGCGCAGTAAAATCCTGTCCATATAAAATTGGCCAGTCACCGTACTGATCCCGGCTTACATAACCAACCAGGCTCACCGGGTTATCAACGTTGAACATATCTACTGATGGATCCGCACTGCTTCTGATCATTGTTGTAAAATAGGTTGAATACCCAAGCAACATAAATGCAAAGGACCACAATCCTAATTTCAGAAAATTCCAGTTGCGCCTATCGGCAATACTTAGCCCATAATAAATCAGCACACCTATAAGAAGAAAGAAGAAAGCGAATCCTGAAAAGAAAGGCATATTAAAACTGTTCACAAATAATATGTCGAGGTTACCCGCACCTTTTATAGTCCAGACGATCACTGCCTTTTGCACTAAGCCTGTAATTAAACAACCCAATATAAAAGCAAAGAAGGTTCCCCATTTGGTAACCTTGTATCGCTTAAAATAATAGATCATTACGATCGCAGGGATTGTAAGCAGGTTTAACAGATGCACACCGATGGAAAGTCCCATCAGGTAAAATATAAGTATGATCCACCGGTCGGCTTTAGTAAAATGACCTTTTACACCTTGCTCTTCTTCTTCGGTAACGTTGTGTTCCCATTTCAACATTGCCCAGAAAACTATCGCAGTAAAAAAGGAGGATAAGGCATATACTTCACCTTCAACAGCACTGAACCAAAATGAATCCGAAAAAGTGTAAGCAAGTGCACCGATTGTTCCGGCTGCCATGATGCCGAAGATCTTATCATTGTTTAATGGTTTGCCATCTTTTTGTACAATTTTACGTGCGAAATGCGTAATTGTCCAGAAAAGGAATAAAATCGTAAAACCGCTTGCAAGCGCACTCATAAGGTTGATGCCTGTTGCTGCAAATTCTTCGCTGAAGGGAACCATAAAAAGCCGCCCGATCAATACAAATAGTGGCGCTCCGGGTGGATGGGGTATCTGCAACTTGTATGCGCTGGAAGCAAATTCGCCACAATCCCACAAGCTGCCTGTTGCTTCCATTGTCATGATGTAGACTGCACAGGCAATGATACAAATAACCCAGCCGGTAATATTATTAATGCGTTTAAAATTCATATGGATTTTTAATTATAGGTGGGCAAATATAATCATGTTTAGATTTGAGTAGCAACCTCTCTTGATTTTTATAGCTTTTTTTGTAGTGGACAATGGATACACGGATGACACGGATTGTGCAGATCAAGCAAATTTCTTTTTTAAAGGAGTGATTTTATTGGCAGTTATAGAGATATTTCTATGCAAAGAATTGCAAATGTTTTGATTGTTACAAAAGCCCTTAAAACTTTCATTAATCAGCGAAAATCCGTTCAATCCGTGTCATCCTCGTATCTATCTTTGCGCAGCAAAATGAAAAGAGCATTTATTCAATTACATATTGCGGTTTTTTTAGCTGGCTTTACAGCAGTGTTAGGCAAACTGATACTCCTGAATGAAGGGCTATTGGTATGGTACCGGTTATTTCTTACCGTGATCGTGCTTGCAGCTTTAATGTATTTTTCGAAGGAACTAAAGCGTATTCCTTTTAAAGATATGGCCCGGATCTCAGGAGTAGGATTGGTATTAGTTATCCATTGGGTTTGCTTCTATGGTAGTGTGAAATATGCAAATATATCAGTATCGCTTATCTGCCTTTCCGCAACTGGATTTTTCACTGCTATACTTGAGCCATTGATAACCGGGAGAAGATTGGTATTGGCAGAATTGTTCCTGGGTATGCTTGCGATAGCTGGTATTTATATAATATTTGATTTTCATCCGCAGTACAAAACAGGGATCATATTTGGAATGATATCTTCACTCGGGAGTGCTGTATTCCCCATTTTTAATAAAAGATTGCTTGAAAAATATTCACCACGCGTTCTCACACTGTATGAACTGGGTGGAGGTATGTTGGTTTTAACGATGCTATTGCCATTTTATCTTTCTCAGTTTCAAGCTGCTTATTTCATTCCTACTATCACTGATTGGTTCTGGTTGATCGTACTGGCTGTGGTATGCACCGTTATTGGGTTTGACCTACAGTTGAATGCATTAAGAAAGATCCCTCCATTTACCGTAAACCTTACATACAACCTGGAACCTATTTATGGAATACTGCTCGCATTTATATTCTTTAGAGAGGACAAGATGTTTCACAACCAGTTTTTTCTTGGGCTGGCGCTGATCCTGCTATCTATTTTTTTGGAAATGTGGAGAGTATTAATTCGGTCTAAGGCTAATCGAATATTATCTCGTGCTTAACTGTTGCGAACGCACGGAACATGGCACTGACACCGCAATATTTTTCTTCTGAAAGCCTTACGGCTTTTTCCATCTTTTCTTGCTCGGAGATTGCTGTTTTTATTTTATACCTGATATGTACTTCATTATATATTCTCGGATGGGATTCAGTAAGGGATGCTTTAATATCAATAGAGAAATCACTAAAAGTAACTTTCATCTTGTTTAAAATCGAAACCACATCTATTCCGGTACAGCCTGCAAGTGCAACCAGCATCAGCCTTTTAGGGCTGGGGCCAAGATCATTTCCTCCTCCATCAACGGTGGTATCTGTAATCAATTTATGCCCGTTTATGTCACTTGTAAACGACATGCCGTGGGTAAATGCCGAAATTATATGATGATTATCCATGGAAGCATTTAATTTGGTGATGGGTAAGATGAAATTTATTTAGCATTTTTAGCAAAATAAATCAAATTCACCATTAATTATTCACTTAAATGCTTACCTTTGCCGTCCAAAAATAAGGAATATGGCCAGAGTATGTCAGGTTACAGGGAAGAAGCCCATCACGGGAAATAAGGTTTCGCACTCAAATATAAAGACCAAGCGCAGGTTCTTACCAAATTTGCAGAAAAAACGCTATTTTTTAGCGGAAGAAGATATATGGGTAACTATGAAGGTATCCTCAGAAGCCATCAGGACAATCAATAAGAATGGCTTGTATGCTGTGGTGAAAGGAATGCGTGCTGCAGGCGTAAAAATTTAAGGCCTTCCACTCCTTTACGGAGCACAGGTTTAAAAAAATAAACTAATTAAAATGGCAAAGAAAGGCAACAGGGTACAGGTAATCATGGAATGCACGGAGCATAAGGCAAGTGGCCTTCCCGGAACAAGCCGTTATATCTCTACCAAGAATAAAAAGAATACTCCTGAGCGCCTGGAGTTAAAGAAATTCAACCCGATCCTGAAAAAGGTAACGGTTCATAAAGAAATAAAATAATAATCAATTGCAGAGATGCTTTTTTAATGGCATTTCAATTGTTTCATTCAAATTTTTAAATTAGCAACATGGCAAAAGCAGCTAAGACCGCGATCAAGACTAAAGACCAGAAAGCAGCGGCGGATGCAAAGAACTGGACAAAGGTGATCAAGACAGTCCGCAGTCCAAAATCGGGCGCATATACTTTTAAAGAAGCGATCATTCACAAAGACAAGATCAAAGAATTTTTAGCCAATTAATTTTGTGGCACAAAATAATAATACGAAGCTTCCCGACATTTCGGGAGGCTTTATTTATTTTAACCGGGAACCAGTTGGATTTTCATTCCCGATCTTTGCGATCCAACAGTGAATCTGTTATCCTCTATACGGTATCCTTTGGCTTTCATCATCATTAACAACCACCTATGGGATTTTTAAATAAATTATTTGGAAAGAAGGAACAACAGGAAACCATTGACCAGGGTTTGCAAAAGACCAGGGAATCATTTTTTGGAAAGATCTCCAAAGCGATTGCCGGAAAAAGCACGGTGGATGAAGAAGTCCTTGATGATGTAGAGGATGCATTGGTTAATGCGGATGTAGGTATTGATACAACCGTCAAGATCATTGAGCGGCTGGAAGCACGGGTTGCAAAGGATAAATACCTCAATACAAAGGAGCTTAATGGAATACTCAAGCTTGAGATACAGGATCTGCTGGTAGCAGGTCCACAAGACAGCTCATACATCGATTATGCGTTACCGACAGGGCATAAGCCACATGTAATATTGGTTGTAGGTGTTAACGGGGTTGGTAAGACAACTACCATTGGAAAGCTTGCATATAATTTTTCACTGGCAGGCAAATCTGTGCTGCTGGGTGCAGCAGATACTTTTCGCGCTGCGGCAGTTGACCAGCTAACGATATGGAGTGAACGCACAAATGTTCCCATCGTGAAAAAAGAAATGGGCAGTGATCCTGCTTCAGTGGCCTATGATACCATCATCAGTGGTGTTGCAAAAGATGTAGATGTTATATTAATAGATACTGCAGGCCGGCTCCATAATAAATTACACCTGATGGATGAGTTGACAAAGATCAAACGTGTGATCCAAAAAGTTATTCCTGAAGCTCCGCATGAAGTGTTATTGGTGCTCGACGGTAGCACAGGCCAGAATGCTTTGGAACAGGCAAAACATTTCACAGCTGCCACTGAGGTGACTGCTTTAGCAATAACAAAGCTGGATGGAACAGCCAAAGGAGGGGTGGTGATTGCAATTGCCGATCAGTTCAGGATCCCCGTGAAATTTATAGGCGTGGGGGAAAAAGCACAGGACCTTCTTGTATTTGATAAGCAACAGTTTGTTGATGGGTTATTCCACCTGGAATAAAAAAGGAGCCCCCAAGACTAGGGGCTCCGTTTACCAAAACTAACTGCTTATGAGAAAATTATAATCTTCGATTTCGTTATACAAATAACGCATAGAGGCGTGGGTTTGGTTGTTAAGAAATGGCCAATCCTTTTGAAAAGGGTGTTAAAGGTGAAAAAGTTCAAAGTGCAAAGTTCAAGGTTCAAAGTTCTGAACGTTTGGAACCTATAGAACTTTTTAGAGCTTTAATTTTCTTTTACTCATGCCGACTAAAACTTCTTGGAAAAGTTATCCAAAACTTTTGATCAACAATACCGCAATACCATAAAAAACTGTGGATATAAATATACCCTTTGCAGTTTTATCTTTTGCCGTATTAATGTAGATGGTGAAAAGAAAAGCATTGAGCAATAGAGAAAGTGTAAGAGCTACGGAAAGCGTTTGGTGTCCTGGCTCCAGCCGTATGAAGTCAAAAGTTTCCCTGTAACTGAATATTCCGAATTTATACATCTTGAACAAGAACAATCCCAGGATAGGAGCTATCATTCCAACTACCGCTCCTAAGATCAAATTATCTTTCTTGAATATCATTTGAATATTTTGCTTTTTTCCAGCTTTTTCTTCAATGCATAATTAGTTAGATCGAACTGTACGGGAACCACACTTGCATAATTGTGTTTTAGCGCCCATACGTCAGTATCCTTTGCCTTATCAAAATTTACAAATTCCCCGGTAAGCCAGTAGTATTTCTTGCCGTGCGGATCAAGACGTTCATCAAAATCCTCTTCATATTTGGCATACGCCTGTTTACAGATCTTAATGCCTTTTAATTCCGAAGGAGGTACAGCAGGGATATTTACATTTAATAAAAGATGCTTGTCTAGTTTTTGCTCGAGTAATTTTGTAACGATTGTTGTCACTACCTGTTTTGCTCCTGTAAAATCTGCCTCATAACGGTAATCCAGCAACGAAAATCCAATGCTTGGAATTCCTTCAATAGATGCTTCCATTGCCGCAGACATCGTGCCGCTATATATCACATTAATGGAATGATTAGCACCATGATTGATCCCGCTTAAACAAAGGTCAGGTTTCCGGTGAAGGATCTTATCAACTGCAAGCTTGACACAATCTACCGGGGTGCCACTGGTTTGCCACGCCTCGATTTCGCCGAATATCGGCATTTTATTCATGCGGAGGGGAGAGCCAATTGTTATTGCATGACCCATTCCGCTTTGTGGCTTGTCTGGGGCAACAACAACAACTTTACCAAGGTCTTTAACAGCTTCTACCAGACTTCGTATACCCGGTGATGTTATATCATCGTCATTCGTAATAAGAATGACAGGCCTTTCTTTCTTCTTCGTCATGTATTTTTTCTGATTTCTTTATTAGTTGAACCACCTGAACCACGGCCGTGAGATTTCGGACCGGAAAGGCCACGGGATAGAGGCCAATATCAACAGGAAGGCCAATCCAAAGAACACAAGCATTTTCTTATGCTTGGAAGTATTTGTAACAGCTCTTTTGACCGAACTTCTTCCAACATGTACCAATATCCAGGCAATGATCATTATAAGTGCATGCTCAACAGTAAAAAACCTGTCTGTAGGATTTTTCATCACTGATCCCATATCGCTTTTAACTTTATCAAACCAGTTATTCATAAAGAAAAGAACCAATCCAAGCAACAACTGGATATCACAGGTGATCATAAAAAGTAAGTTGCTCCTGTTATCATTTTCGGTATACACTCTTTTTGTACTTATTCCGCTTATTGCGTTCACAACAGTCCAAAATCCGAAAAGCAAAATTGCCCATCGAAAAATGTTGTGAAGTATCAATACTGTCTGCATATAATATTTTGCAGCAAAAATAAGCAAACAAGATTCCTAAATGCTTATATCATAAATCGCATAAAAAAATAAATTTTTATAAACTAAACTATTTAGTATATTTGTGCTAATCAAATTAGTTGAACTATGTCCAGAGCCGGATTAAATCTTAAATACCTGCGCAAATTGCGTGGATGGACCCAGGAAGAATTTGCGAATAAGCTGAGTATTAAACGCTCGCTGATAGGTGCCTACGAAGAGGAACGGGCTGATCCAAGGCTTGATGTCCTGGAGATCGTTGCTGATATGTTCAAGTTAAGTCTCGATGAACTTTTGTTGCAGGATGTTAGCAATACTGCGGCAGCAGGAAGTAGTTACCTGGCAAAACGCCGTCAGCAAAAAATGATGTCTGCCGACAGGAACCTGATCCATTTTGTTCCGGTAAAAGCTGCTGCAGGATACCTTTCGAGCTATGCGGACAGTGAGTTCATTGATGAGCTGAATACTTTTACACTTCCAATGCTCAGTGGTGGAAACTTCCGTGCATTTGAGATCATTGGTGATAGTATGTTGCCAACGCCGAGCGGTAGTATCATTGTGGGGGATAAGGTCGATTCATTGGATGATGTAAAGAATAATCTTGCATACATAGTTGTAAGCCGCAATGAAGGAATTGTATATAAAAGAATAGTGAAGAATAACCGGAGCAGAAGCAAAGTTTCGCTTGTCAGCGATAATCCCAGTTACCAACCATACCAGATAAATTCCGATGATATCATGGAATTGTGGCAGGCTCAGGTGGTAATTGGTAAAGTGGCGCAACAACAAAGATGGGATGTGAATTCATTGGCAAATCTTGTTAATAATTTGCAGGACCAGGTAAGTACTTTAAAAAAGAAAATGAACTAGCTTCATAACCTAAGCAAACAGATACATCGATTAATAATTTAAAAACAAATGTTATGATCAAGTTACAAATCATCGGCAACCTTGGCGCCGATTGCATTCAAAAAGAGGTGAACGGAAAAACAGTAATCAATTTTAATGTTGCGCATTCCGAAAAATTTAAGGATGCTCAAGGTAATTTAAAGGATCGCACAACCTGGGTAAATTGTGCCTACTGGACAGACAAGCTTGCGATTGCACAGTATCTCATAAAAGGCAAGACGGTATATGCAGAAGGAACGCCTGAAGCGGATGCATATACTAACAAAGAAGGACAGGCTGCTGCTACATTGCGAATGAGGGTTCAAAATATTCAATTGCTTGGTGGAAGCGGTGAACCAGTTACCAGCTCCGGCTATAACCAGGGAAATGTTAGCAATGCGGGTGCTGCAACATTTCCGGTTGCTAAGCCTCAGCCTGCAATGCAACATGCGTCTACTGATGATGACCTTCCGTTTTAATAAGCTTTTATTAAATTATCTTAGCTTCCCAAAACCGGGAAGCTTTTTTTATTAATAACAGGTTATGATCAGAAAAGGGATTGGCTTAATTATTTTTCTCTCTCCATTTATAACATTTGCGCAACAAAATTACCAGCAATATGTAAATCCTTTTATTGGTACAGGGGGGCATGGCCATACCTATCCCGGAGCTACGGTTCCTCACGGAATGGTTCAGTTAAGTCCTGATACTAGATTGACCGGCTGGGATGGTTGCGGTGGCTATCATTATTCGGATAGCTTTATATATGGATTTACGCATACACATTTAAGTGGAACAGGTGTTAGCGACTTTGGCGATATATTATTGATGCCCATGAATGGGAAACCCTCTCCTGATAATAAGGTGTATGGGTCCAAGTTCAGCCATAGCAAGGAATCTGCTAGTGCAGGATATTACAGTGTTTCCCTGCTGGATGATAATATTAATACTGAATTTACTGCTACGGAAAGAGTCGGCTTTCATCATTATACTTTTACGGAAGAGAATAATTGCAATGTGATCCTGGATCTGAAGCATAGAGACGAGGTTATAGGGTCATCCTTAAGAATTGAGGACAGTGTAACGGTCTCAGGCATGAGAAGAAGTAAGTCCTGGGCTACTGATCAATATGTATTTTTTGTTATCAAATTTTCAAGACCATTTACTAAAACAGGGATTTGGGAAGCTGATTCTTTGTCACAGCAGAAACAAAATATTTTCGGAAAAGATATTAAAGCCTCTTTTCAGTTTGATCTTTCGCCTGCAAAAGAGATCTATGTTAAGGTTGCCATTTCGCCTGTCAGTGTTGAAGGAGCAAGACGAAATCTCATCGAAGAAATATCCGGGTGGAATTTCGACGAGATAAAAAATATTGCACAGAAAAAATGGCGAACAGAGTTAAGCAAGATTGAGGTTCATTCCAATGATACTAACAAGCTGAAAATATTTTATACGGCCTTATACCATACAGCAATAGTCCCCAATATTAATATGGATGTGGATGGACAATACAGGGGAAGGGACAATAACATTCATAAGGCACAAGGATTTACTTATTATTCTGTATTCTCTTTGTGGGATACTTACCGTGCCGCACACCCGCTTTATAGTATTATTGACCGGCAGCGCTCACTTGATTATATTAAAACATTTCTTGTCCAGTATCAACAGGGAGGCCGGCTACCTGTATGGGAATTGGCAAGTTGTGAAACCGATTGCATGATCGGTTATCATAGCATCCCGGTCATTGTTGACGGTTATGCTAAGGGAATAAAACAATTTGATACCAAACTTGCATTGGAGGCAATGAAAAAAAGCGCTACATGGAATCACCTTGGTCTTCCGGCATATATAAAGAATGGTGTGATCGAAGTTGATGATGAATCCGAAAGTGTAAGCAAAACCCTGGAATATTCTTATGATGATTGGTGTATCTCAAAGTTTGCACAATACATCGGTAAAGAACCGGACCAGGTTGATTATGGAAAGCGGGCACAGTATTATAAAAATACAATTGACGCCATGGACGGTTTTGCTAAACCCCGAAAAAATGGAGGATGGGTTCATCCATTCGATCCTCGGGAAGTGAATAATAACTTTACGGAAGCAAACAGCTGGCAGTATTCATTTTACTTTCCCCAGGATATTAACGGCTATTTAAAACTTACAGGCGGAAGAAAAAAGCTAGAAAAAAAACTCGATGATCTGTTTCTGGCCTCTTCTCAAACAACAGGCCGGGAGCAGAGTGATATAACAGGACTGATCGGTCAATATGCCCACGGCAATGAGCCAAGCCATCATATCATATACCTGTATAATTATACTTCAAAGCCGTATAGAACACAAGAGCTTGTTCACAAGGTGATGACTAAAATGTATACGAATGCTCCGGATGGACTTATTGGAAACGAAGATTGCGGACAAATGAGTGCGTGGTATATATTAAGTGCCCTTGGATTTTACCCGGTAACGCCCGGATCAAATCAATATGTAATAGGAACTCCTTTGTTTACTTTTTCCAGGGTGAACCTGGAGAATGGAAAGTCTTTTATTATAAAGGCAAAGGATTTAAATGATAGCAATTATTATATACATGAAGCAACGATCACTTCTGGTCTAATAAATAAAAAAAAGATACATATTGGATTTATCGATCACAAGGATATTACAAATGGGGCGGTTATTGATTTTATCATGGGGGATAACCCCTCAGCTATTTTTTCAGATATAGCTTCCGTACCACCGGTTATGGATAGCCGCAATGATCATTCTATAGTTCCAAACCCTGTTATTAATGGAGGTGGTGTTCCTTTCAGGAAAAGTAAGGAAGTGTCCATTTCATCTCAGCAAAATCATACTTCCATTTATTACAGTATTGATGGAACAGATCCCATAATAAAAAAAATACGGTATGCAAAACCTGTTTTTATCGATAGATCGGTTACACTCAAAGCTATCGCAGTTGATAAGCATGGAACAAAAAGTATGGTATCAACTGCAGTCTATAAAAAAATATCCAATGACTTTTCAGTTAAATTAATCAATGCTTATGAGGATCAATATGACGGAGGTGGGGCACAGGGCCTTGTAGACGGGATAATTGGAACCATTGACTGGCGAAAAGGGAATTGGCAGGGTTATCAAAAAAATGATATGGATGTTATTGTTGATCTGGGGCAAAAGCAAAAGATCTCAAAAATTGTTATCGGCTTTCTTCAAGATACCAGGGCATGGATTGTTCTACCCAAAGAGGTGATTCTTGAAAGTTCTATAGATGGGCAAACATTTCAACCACTGTATAATGGCAAGGAATTTCTTCCCATTGAGAACCTTGAGCCTCAGATCATGAGAATAGAACCAAGCTTCCCTCCTATAACTGTAAGGTATGTACGTATTAAGGCGGTTCAATTTGGTAAGTTGCCCGAATGGCATGAGGGAGCAGGCGGTGATACTCACATATTTACTGATGAGATCGAAATAAAATAAAAGATCCCGAAGTATTTTCCGGGATCTTTTATTTTATATAAATTATTATTTGCCTGGATTATTAAGTTTGCTATTTTTTTTGCTATAGCTGAAATAAATAATAAATCCAATAGCAAGCCAACCAAATAGGCGCATCCAGTTAGTCCATCCTAACCCAAAGACCATGGCGGCACATACAATTATTCCAAGAATAGGGACGAGCGGAACAAATGGAGTTTTAAATTCCCTCTTTAGGCCTGGGTCCGTTTTTCTAAGAATAATCACTGCCGCACAAACAAGAATGAATGCGAATAATGTTCCAATGCTTGTCATATCACCCACAATATCTCCAGGTACGAATGCAGCAAATAGTCCCACAAGTACGAGAATTATAAGGTTGGCCTTATAAGGAGTTTTAAATTTCGGATGTACATCACTGAATACTTTTGGTAGCAGGCCATCTTTACTCATAGAATAAAATACCCTGCTTTGTCCTAATAACATTACCAAAATAACAGAAGAAAAACCTGCCAATATAGCCACTGTCACCAATTTACCTAACCAGCCATATCCCGGCATATAAGTGTTGATTGCGGCAACAACAGAAGCTTCTTTCCCAGTTGTACGAAAAAATTCTACCGGTGCCAGGCCAGTTAGTACGTGAGCAAATAAAATGTATAAAACGGTGCAGATTGCAAGGGAACCTAATATCCCTATAGGCATAGCTTTCTTGGGATTTTTTGTTTCCTGTGCTGCCGTACTTACTGCATCGAACCCTATGAATGCAAAAAATACCACACCAGCTGCGCCAAGTATTCCCATAATTCCTCCAAAACTGTGATCAATTCCCTGGTGGTCAGTATAAGTGGATGTAGCAGGAATGTAAGGTGTATGGTTTGCAGGATTGATATAGCCCCATCCAAAAATAATAATTAAAATTACTATTGAAACTTTTGCAATTACGATCAGTCCGTTAACAAACGCAGATTCCTGTGTTCCCTTTATTAACAACATTGTAAGTAATGCAACAATCCCAAGGGCTGGTATATTCATCATGCCGTGGATCACAGCGCCAGTAGAATCGGGAATTGAATGTTCAAAAGGTGAATGGCACCACTCATATGGAATAGCTTTCCAGTGTAGTACATTGACCAAAAGATTATTGAGATATTCACTCCAAGCTATGCCAACTGTTGCTGCTCCAACAGCATATTCAAGAACCAGATCCCAGCCAATTATCCATGCAAGTAGTTCCCCCATCGTTGCATAAGTATATGTATACGCACTGCCTGAAATAGGAATGGAAGAGGAAAG
>JBDSDG010000185.1:0-15483 GCA_039920685.1 Ferruginibacter sp. | reverse complement strand
CCTATTTTACTCCTGTCATTTAGTAAACACCATTAAGGTTAAAAAAATAATGTTGAAAATCTGTTCACAACTGCGCTTGTCATAACAAGTATGCCCCAACTGTATTTTTTATTTTTGTTGTGGTGTTACCCTTGAAACATTTTTGAGTTCCTCCCTTGCATTTAAATAAAGCAACAATGTCAATTAAGAACCTTCTCACTGTATTACTGCTATTTGCCTGTAGTTTCGCAAAGGCTCAAACAATAAAGAATCAATCAACCTTCAGGATGCTTAAGACAGCTACTTCATTGATGGAAGCACAACAGTTTGAGGCTGCAGAGGAATATTTTAAGAAGGGACTTGCAAATGCACGAACAGACAATGATGTTTACTGCCAGGCTTTTGCACAAGAAGGTCTCGGTAACCTATATACGAAAACGGATCAGACAGAATTGGCAATAACTGCGTACAGGCAGGCCGTTAAGTTATACCGTGGCCAGGGCCTTACGGTGATCGCAAACATTGTTGAAAGCTTACTTAAAAGTGTCCAGGGTGTTGGAGATCTTTATGCAGGTATGGAAATTGGGCCAAAGGGCGTAAAAATGACCGTGATAGAGGTAAAGTTGAGCAAAGACCGTGAATATGATTATTCACTAAAAGCTGATACAGCAATAAATACAGATGCTGCAGCACTTTCGTATGAAAGTGAAAAACAAACCCATGACGCCATATTATTGATCTACGAGATCATAAAAAAGAGATTCCAGGTTTCAAGTGACAGGATTCATATCGTTATCAGCAGTGGGTTAAAGCAAGAGCTCGACAGGTATAATAAGGTAGAATATTTTGCAAACATTGTGCGACCCAAAGAGCTTGATGGAAAGATCCGTATCAATTACGTTACTGCAAACCAGGAAGCTGAGTTAAGCTTCAATGGGATCGTTCCACATAAGAACCGTTTCAATACCGACCAGCTTGATGTTGGCAGTGGAAATACAAAAGGCGGTTATTTCAATGCAAGCAAAATATTTGTGCCGGTTACCTTTCCTCTTGGAACAAAATCTTTTCAGCGGCTGATCGAATCCAAAACAAACGGAGACCTTGATAACTATTTAAAAACGGCTGAACAGATTATGGATGACAGTCTTGCCAGGTTGATGGTTTACGAATTTGCAAACAAAAAAGAATTTAAGTCAAGGGATATAGTTTATTTATCTGGCGGAATTGTTTGGGCTGTAGCATCATTCATGCATCCCCAGCAGATCAGCAATAATTATGTGGAGATAAGCAGCCAGGATATTGCCAACTTTCGTAAGCTTGTTTTTTCCAGCTATGATAAAGTAACACAGCCTGACGTGACATTGATATCAAATGTAGATGATGCAAGAGCATCGCTTCGAAATATAAACCGTGTGATGAAAACTTATGATCAGAAGGCATTGCTTGCAGGAGCAATATGGCTTGATGAACTTATCCAGCAGGTGAATTCGATCAACCCTTCAAAGAAATTCATTTACCACAGGTATGCATATGTTGGATGGATAAGCGGCTACATTATGGAGAAAATAAAAAAACAATATACAGGTTTAGTGAGCAGGTAATTTTTTTCTAATCAAATGATCAATACTTAAATGCCCCATACATTTGGGGCATTTATTTTTAATGTATATTCTTTATATCAGTTTACTTTTTATAGTTTATAGGATTAAAATGCACGTTAAACCGGAGTGCTGGTTAGCCGATATTATCCTAACAATTCTAAAAGATATCCTAAACCCAATCTCAAAACTTAAACAACAAACTCAAACTTAAATTGTCAAACTTCTTTTAGGACCTTCTGCCATAAGATTTAAAGCAGATATTTTAAATGTCAATCCTTACTTAAAACATGAAACACTTATTCTGCCCTGCTAATTACTGCCGGATGTACTTCTACCAAATTAAATAGTGGAACGTAATGACCGATGGAAAATTCCGGTACAGCTTTCATTGTTTCCGAAATTTGTTAAAAATTTCACAAGCTGTTTTTTTGAATACAGGACCTTGCTATATTTGATACGAAGTTATTCGTATAGTCAACCTAAATAGTAAAGCCATGAAACAATTTATTCTTAAACACCTTAAATTATTTGCAGGTGTTACAGCATCCGTTTTATTTTGCCTGCTCACCTTGTCTTTCCAGGATACACCGTTCGTTAAAGCAATCCTGGACAACCAGCAAGTGGAACCGCTTCAGGACACTATCAAGAAGAAAAAAAATGCAATGACAATGAAGGAGTTCGACCGGTTAACAGAACACCTTGACGTAGACATTAAGAATCAGCTTAAAGAAATAGACCTGGCGAAGATTGAACAACAGATGATGGCCAATTTAAAAGAACTGGATGTTGAAAAAGTGATGAGCCAGGTGCAATCCTCCTTAAAACAAATTGATACAGAAAAAATATTGGCAGAAGTTGAAAAAGAACTGCAGCATATCAATTTTAGTGAAGTGAGTGCTGAAACAAAGGCCGCTCTTGCAAATGCACAAATTGGAGTCGAAAAAGCAATGAGCGAGGTAAAAAAGATTGACAAGGAAAAAATTAAAACAGAATTAGATCATGCAAGGATTGAGATCGAAAAAAGCAAGCATGAATTTCAGAAGGTCAATATGGATAGGATCTTAAAGGAGGCGAATGATGGAATCGATAAGGCAAAGACTGAATTAAAGCAGTTAAAACAAATGTTCACAGAAATGGAGCATGACGGCTTAATTAATTTAAAGAAAGGATTTAATATAGAATACAAGAATAAATCTCTTTTTATTGATGGTGTT
Organism: Ferruginibacter sp.; assembly: GCA_039920685.1. Classification (GTDB taxonomy): domain Bacteria; phylum Bacteroidota; class Bacteroidia; order Chitinophagales; family Chitinophagaceae; genus Ferruginibacter. The sequence continues at coordinate 12,689 of JBDSDG010000185.1, read as the reverse complement.
AAGCAGCCAGACCAGGTTACAGACAAATACAAAAAATATTTTAAGAAAGAGCATTTTGAAATAACTATTGATAAAGAATAGTGCGATCTATTATTTGTTAAACCGCGGTTTGTCTAGACTGCGGTTTTTTTTTGTTTACGATTTAAAGATTGCTGACAAAAAGATATAGGAGGCCCAGGATCAGTGTCATTGACAGCATCATAAGTATGATCTTCTGCCTTTGTTTTATTAACTCGATCACTGTTAACTCATCCAAATAGAAAAAGTTAGTGGAAGTATTAACCAGTATACCGTCGCGTACAAGTTTAGTGAAGAAAATACTGTGAGGGATGCCATAGGCAGAAGTGTCTAGAGCGGTATCAATACTAACAGCTCCGGCATTACGGAATTTATTGATAAGTTTCTTCCGCTGTGCAATGAGGGCGATGGCTGGTGCTATCATTTCTAAAAATAATTCACCATACCATGTTAATTTGCCATTCTTTTATAAGTGGCAAACTTCGGGAGTTGAAAATCAAAAATTGATGTTTGACTGTCGGGATATTACAAGGAAATGAATAAACAGATCAGGTTGACGATATCATGTCAAATACCTTTTTTGAGATCATGCTAACAATAGGTGGCAGGTCGTTATTCCGTTTTCCCTTCGTCATGATAGTAATAAGATAGGGGGACTTGTTGATATAAATTATTCCAGATTCATTGAAATGGGCATCAATACCGTCACCTGCTTCTCCAAATTTATGCACCACTTTAATATCTCGTGGAAGGCTGTTGAGCATGCCTCCGGTAAAATCGCTGTGACTTAATAATTCGGTGCAATATTCTGAATCGTCGATCGAAAGGTAAGAAGCATTAAATAAGGCGCGCATGAAATAAGAATAGTTCTTTGCTGTAATAGGAATATCCTTTTTTGTAAGATCCGGCTCAGGGATACCAAGGTCAATAAATACCTTTTTAAATATATTGACATCCATTTGCTGGTTAAGCAACATTGTTGCATAGTTATCTGAATATGCGATCATATAGTAGATAAGCTCCCTGATACTATATGTTTTTCCTACTTCAATTGATTTAGAAACATAAATGGCCTGTTTTGGCAAATTTAACGCAGTACTGTAAGTGATCTTTTTGTCTAATAAACCAGGCGATCTTTCATTCATCTTCATAAATGTGATGAGCTCCGGCACTTTTAAAAGCGAACCAGGGTAGTATTGTTCTCCTTCACCAATAGAGATCCATTCACCCTGCTCAAGTTTCCGGATGTATACAGAGGCATTGGTTATTACTCCCGAATTTTTATAACCGCTAATTAAAGATTGTAGTTCATTTTTAATTGGGATAAGCTTTTGTGATTCACATTCTTCTTCTGAAAAAAGAAGTGGCCTGATAAATTCATATCCTCCCAAACGGGTAAGGTTGTAGGTACAGTTCATTACAGCATTATCCGAAACCGCTTCTACAGGCGCTTTTCTCCCAATTTTTATCATCAAAAAATATGAAATTCCAATTCCTGCAACCATCAGTATAATTGCGAACGATAACGATATTTTCTTTTTAAACATATTAGCCTGTAATTGTTGTGAATTCAGATCTCAGATTCGGCATAATTGATAAATGCTGCCTATATTTCGGGAAGCAGCAAAGATATTTTGCAACCCTTATATTATGCAATTGTTTATGTTAAACCATTCTTAACATTTTTATATTTTCGATCTAATGTAAATTTTGTTATTGGTAACTTTATTTTGAACAGCAAATTCAACTAAAAGATGACAACGATAAAATGGGGTATCATAGGATGCGGAGAAGTGACAGAAATGAAAAGTGGACCGGCTTTTAATAAAATAAACAATTCTTCCCTGGTTGCGGTAATGCGCAGGAACGGGGAAAAAGGAAAAGATTATGCCTTGCGGCACAATGTTCCTAAATGTTATATGAATGCTGACCAGCTTATAAATGACCCGGATGTTAATTCAGTTTACATAGCAACACCACCATTGTTTCATGAACAATACGCTATTGCAGCAATGAAGGCAGGCAAAGCTGTTTATGTGGAAAAACCAATGGCAGTGGACACGGGCTCGGCCAGGAGAATGTTGCAGGTTGCAAATGAATACAATGGAAAACTTGTAATCGCTCATTATAGAAGAGAACATCCATTCTTTAAAAAGATCAAAAGCCTGATAGATGAAAACGCCATTGGTGATATCCGTTTTATAAAAATGGATTTTTTAAGGAAACGTATGTCCTCCGAAAATTTATTGATTGAAAGAAACTCATGGAGAGTTGATCCGAAGATCTCCGGCGGCGGACTTTTTTATGACCTTGCTCCCCACCAATTGGATCTGATGCTGTTTTTTTGTGGTGAAGTTGAAAAGGTTTCAGGCTATTCATTGAACCGATCTAAGACATACAACGCCGATGATTGTACAACCGCAAATATGTTATTTAAGAACGGGACTTTATTTAATGGCGTTTGGTGCTTCGATTATCCGGCAGGGGATACGGATCGGGTTGAAATTGCAGGATCAAAAGGAACAATACATTTCAGTGTATTTGGCAAACAGGAGTTCATCCTTACTACAAAAGAAAAAAGGGATACGATCCTGTTTGAAACACCTATGCATGTACAGCAGCCATTGATAGAAAAAGTGGTTACTTATTTTCTTGGTAACGGGAAAAACCCATCCTCTGCTGAAAATGGGATGCGGGTGATGGAGTTAATGGAAGAAATTACACGGCAATAGCAACCACAGAGTTTCACTGAGTATTGTTCATAGGACTATATGCCAAACATTTCGGTTTGAATATCTGATGTTATACAGGCTAGGTGGTTCAAATCTAAACAAGAATAAACTAGAGAGTATTATTCAGGGAAAATATAAGTACTGTAGATGGTGATAATTTCAACTCTGTAGTAAAAATTAATAATGAAAAGGTTTGAACACAATAAACAAATTGCCTTGAAATGGATAAGCGCATTCAATGATCATGACCTTGTTGCCTTATTAGCCCTTTATTCAAATGATGCGGTACATTTCAGTCCGAAATTAAAGATCCGGCTTCCGGAAACCGGTGGATTCATTAAAGGCAAGAATGCATTACACGATTGGTGGGCTGATGCATTTAACAGGATCCCATCATTACAGTATGAGTTAATTGATCTCATTGTAAACGATGAAAAGGTGATGCTGGAATACACACGTAAAGCTCACGGGGACGAGAACATGATGGTTGCAGAGGTTCTTGAAATAAAAGATGCTTTGATCATAAGATCACGGGTGTACCATGGTTGATATATCCTGTACCATTCACATAAATTAAGGTAGGCAGGATAAAAAATTGACCTATACTTACGTTGCAATAATCCGCAATTTAATTGATCGCTATGCAACGAATAAACTTACTACTCCTCTTACTTTTTTCCTTTGCAATTTGCCCTTATTCCTGCTTGTTAGCACAAAATATGTTTCGAGGTAATCCCGAACACAATTTAAATGCAACAGCTTCCACTTCGTTAACTTTTAGTGAGCAGGCTTGGCAATTTGATGCAGGTGCAGCAATCCGTTCTACGGCTGCTGTTAACGCCGCCACTGTATTTTTTGGCAGCAGTAACGGAATATTTTATGCGCTCAATAAAAATAGCGGAACTATCACATGGCAATACAATAGCGTTTTTTCTATTTGTTCTTCTCCGGCTTTATATAAAGAAGATGTTGTATTCAGTGATAATAAACAAGCATTATATTCTTTGAATGCAACAACAGGCAAATTAAACTGGAAGCTGAACTTTGACCAAAGCCTGCCGTATGATTGGGGCTTCGATTACTTTTATTCTTCTCCTACCATAATCAATGATAAATTGATCATCGGCATAAAAGATGGATTCGTTTATTGTGTAAGTGCAAAAAGTGGCAAGGTTGATTGGAAATTTAAAACCCAGGGAATAGTCAGGAGTACAGCGGCTGTAACTGGCAACATGGTTTACTTTGGGGATACGGATGGGATCCTGTATGCCATCAACCAAACAACTGGAAAGGAAGCATGGCGATTTTTTACTTTAGGGAACAGTTTAAAGAACGAGGATTTTGGTTTCGATAGAAGAGCTATTATTTCCTCTCCGGTCATTACAAATGAAAAAGTGCTCGTCGGTTGCAGGGATGGATTATTTTATGCAGTGAATAAGAATACGGGAAAGGAGATCTGGAGAGTGGACCACAATGTTTCCTGGGTTATTTCTTCCATAGCTGTAATGGATTCAATTGCAGTGACAGGTACTTCAGATGGGAAGTTTATCCAGGCTGTAAATATCAATACCGGGAAAGAGATCTGGAAATTCCGAACTATTTCTATTATTTGGTCCTCGCCGGTGATCTGCGGTGATAAAGTATATATCGGTAGCCAGGAAGGTGTATTGTATTGTCTTGATTTGTTAACCGGAAAAAAATTAAACGATTTCCAGGCAGTGGGGAAGATCTTTACCTCACCTGTTATTAGTGATTCATTTTTATATTTCGGGACAGACCAGGGCTCTTTTTATGCATTAAAACCGTCCATAAATGCTTTTCCTGCCAAAACCAATATTCGCAAATTTGTGTTTTGGGAGCCTGAAGTAAATATTTACTATCATTATGGTAATGATATCAGGATCAGGGATTTTTTTGTGTATAATAAATACAATCAATTAAATGAAAGGGCGCTCGGTGAGGTTTTATCCAATATCGATTCTTCAAAAAATACTGTCATCGTATTCGCTTCAAATTATTTTCCGCCAAGTACTTTAAAGGGTTATGAAAATTCAACCTTGCGCAGATTTATGAATAGTGGCGGCAGGGTAGTAGTAATGGGAAATAACCCCGCAACGTATATCCTGGACAGCACTAAACACATGCAAGGATTTAATTTTTTAATGGCCGATAGTGTCCTGGAAATTAAATACGGTCCGAATGACCTGCGTTCAATGGGTGGATTACAGTCCGCCATTCCTACAGAAGAAGGCAAAAAATGGGGCTTAAAACGAGGATGGACCGGATTTATGCCTGTACAGCCCACCCAGGTTTCAATTGTGTTAGGTAAGGATGAGAACGGAATGGCTTCCGCGTGGCTAAAACAATATTCTTCGATAAAAGGATCGGGCTTTATGCAATTGTGGCTAGATCCCGATTTTATAGGAGATCCAGGTATCATAATGCACGCAGCTGAATCTGGATTTGAATGAATTCGGGAAAAAATGGTAAAATTTATTAAAAACCACAATAAAGGAATTTTATAGCCGTTTATTCCGTGAACCCTTTTAAACCCAAACTATGAAAAATTACCTCTACCCAGCGGCATGCTTATTAAGTGGATTGGTACTCATCAATTCTTGTTCAACAAGCTCCATTTCAAAATCAGAACGGGAAACAGCCTATGTTAATTCAAAGGAAACAGCTTCCTCAACTTGTTTTGTAAAAATGAATGACGGAACTATTAAGACATATTCAACATTGAAGTTAATTACCGGTACTTTTATCAACCCGTATTTACTGGCTGATGGAAATGTAAAGATCAAGGCCGGACAGATCGTTTCATATCAGAATGCAAATCATTTTGCTGTTTCACAAAAAACTTTTTGCTGCGGAAGAATGAGTCACGTTGCAACAGAAACCTTACCAGGTTTCGCAGTAAGAACGGTAAAAGGTAAACTGAATGTTTATTGTAAAAAATATTATACCGGCCAGTCTGTGGTTGATGAATACTTTCTCCAGGCAGGAAATGATGGTTTGATCAAGCCATACTCTCCGGAATTAATGAACCAATTAGTAAAAGATAACCCTGAAGCATATCAATTTTTCAACAATAAAAAATTCAAAGGACGTACGCCGGCTAAATTGCAGGCAACCGCATTATTATATAACGGCGACCAATCTATTACAAAGAATTAACCAAGACCAGATCTAACAGCAAAAGAAAGCCTGTATTTATACAGGTTTTTTTTATTCGCCAATTCCCTGCCATCCACACAACAATGTTGCTTTTTAAATGATGGTAAGCATCCTTTTTTTACCTTTGCATCACAAAATTATTTATTATGCCTGGATTTGAATTTTTCGGAGCGGAAGAACGCAAAGAAGTAAATGATGTGCTTGAAACAGGAATATTGATGCGTTATGGTTTTGATGGCCCACGTAAAGGTATCTGGAAAGCAAAAGAACTTGAAGAAGCGATCTGTCAAAAATTCGGTAGTAAGCATGCCCAACTCGTAAGCAGTGGAACTGCAGCATTAACGGCAGCGATGAGTGCACTCGGTATTGGTTATGGTGATGAAGTGATCCTGCCTGCTTTTACATTCGTTGCAAGTTTTGAAGCGGTGTTGAGTGTTGGTGCTGTCCCTGTTTTGGTAGACATAAACGATACCTTAACGCTTGATCCAAATGCGGTGCGCAATGCGGTTACACCAAAAACAAAATGCATCATGCCTGTTCATATGTGTGGCAGTATGGCTCAACTTGATGAATTAATGGCCATATGCAAAGAACATGGTTTAATATTATTGGAAGATGCATGTCAAAGTATCGGTGGAACATATAAAGGAAAAAAACTCGGAACAATAGGAGATGCAGGAACCTTCAGTTTTGATTTCGTAAAAACAATTACTTGCGCAGAAGCAGGTGTTGTCTTAACGAATAGGGATGATGTATATCTTGCCACAGATGGTTACAGTGATCATGGGCATGATCATAAAGGCGCAGATAGGGGAGCTGATCTTCATCCTTTCATCGGTTATAACTTTCGGATAAGTGAATTACATGCTGCAGTTGGTTTGGCGCAAATAAAAAAGCTTGACCAATTCCTTTCCATTCAGCGATATAACCACGCGGCATTGAAGAATATCTTATCACAGGTTCCGGAAATATCTTTTCGAAGAATACCGGATGAGGCCGGGGATAGCTGTACTTTCTTAAGCTGGTTCCTGCCAACTACAACAGCTACTAAAAAAGTTGTGGATACGATGAAGGCAAAAGGAATTCTTGCCGGTAACTTTTATTGGTTTGACAATAACTGGCATTATATCCGCAAATGGGAACATCTTAAAAATTCAGTTACACTTAACGCACTACATCCTGACCTGAAAGCAGCTGTGATGCATCACGCAACAAAGGATTTTTCTGCAAGTGATGCGATCATGGGCCGATGTGTTTCTACTGCCATTGGTTTGTTGTGGACACCGGAGCAATTACAGTCAAAAGGAGAGCAGATGGTTGAGATAATCAGGAACGTGATGAGTGAGGAAGTGGTGGAATTTTGAATTTTGAAAGGGTTCATTCGATAAACGCACCATTGATTTCGGAAGCTATTACGGGATATTTGAGAAAGAAAAACTGGTGGCCATGACCGGCCAACGGTTGCACCTTCCACGTCATTCTGAAATAAGTGCTGTATGCACACATCCAGATCACCTGGGAAAAGGTTATGCTGGTATTTTATTGGATCATCAGATAGACATTATCCTCAGCGAAGCATATATTCCATTTTTGCATGTCAGATCAGATAATCATAGAGCAGTAGGAGTTTCTGAAAGGCTGGGATTCCAGGCGAATGGGGTGATGAATTTTTATTTTTTAAGGAGAATTTAAAAGAATTGACCCTGGGAATATATACAAGTTAGTGACTTAGCTGATCATAACAGCTCATATAACTTCCTTAATTTCTGCCTGTCAATCATCTTTTCCCAATTCTTTCCTAACGCATTTTCCCATAGAGGCTTCATGCCAAGCGATACATTGATCATTTTATCGAATTGTTCATCCGTTAATCCAGCGCAAATATTTTTTGGAATATCAATTTTATTCTTCTCAACCATAAGTTTGAATTCCTTTACGCCATCCGGATAATATTCTTCCAGTTTATCAAATACAATGCAATTTCCAATACCATGTCTGGTGCCCAATAAATAACTCAGCCCATAACTAACGGCATGGGCTACCCCAACCTGTGAATAGGCAATGCTCATTCCGCCGGCATAAGAAGCCATCATTAACTTATCGTCACTTTCATCATCCCACCTGGCTTTATTCACAAATACTTCCCTGCAAAGCTCAAGCGCCTTTTCCCCATAGCTTTTGCTGAACTCATTCAGGTAAGTTCCGGTAAGGCTTTCAATGCAATGTATATAACAATCCATTCCCGTATAAAACCGCTGGTTTGCAGGCGCGTTCATCGTCAATTCAGGATCCAGTACGATCTGGTCGAACGGGGTAAAATCTGAATTCATTCCAAGCTTTTTTTCGGGGCCAGTCAATACGGTTGTACGGCTTACCTCGGCTCCCGTTCCGCTTAGTGTTGGAATACCAACCTTATAAACGCCGGGATTCTTCACCAGGTCCCAACCCTGGTAATCAGCACTGCTGCCCGGATTATTCATCATAAGTGAAACCGCTTTTGCAAGGTCCATCGCAGAACCGCCACCAATACCAATGATACCGCTCACCTTTCCAAATTCCTTTTTCAGGTCATTCGCAAGACTGTCAACATAAGTTGTCTTAGGCTCATAAGTGACGTCTACAAAAATTATTTTATCGTTTGCCTTTGCAGGCAATCTTTTCACAATATCCTTTCCTTCAAAAAAATGATCCACCAAAAAGACCATTGGTGCACCTCCGTTGCGTTGTGGAGATAAGATCTCGTCCAATTGATCAAATGAACCGCGGCCATAAACAACATAGCCGATCATTTTAAAATTTCTATGATTCATATTTTATTTTTTATCGGGAGTTTCGCCGCATCAGTATTTTGTTCTCATTAGATCAACAGCTCTAATAAGATCCTCGGGCGTATCGATCTCTATTCCCATGTATTCTGTCACAACCATTTTTATGCGAATACCATTCTCAAGATAACGAAGGCATTCAATTTTTTCAACGGATTCCAGTGGAGACACTGGCCAATTGGTAAAATTCATCAATGCACCCTTTCTAAATGCATATACCCCGATATGTTCATAATGAACCGCAGGTATATCTTTATCCCGCTGGTATGGAATTGGGCTTCTGCTGAACAATAATGCATGGTGGTCATTATCCACAACCACTTTTACATAGTTAGGATCAGTGATGAATTTTTCTTCTTTCAATACCTGCATCAAAGACGCAACCTGGACTTCATTATCTGAAAAGGTATGAAGCAATTTTTCCAGGGGTTGTTTTTGTACAAAGGGTTCATCGCCCTGTACGTTTACCACAATGTCAATTTCCATATCTGCCACTGCTTCTGCAATTCGGTCGCTCCCGCTTTCATGACTTTTTTTGCTCATGATCGCGTTACCGCCATTGTTTTTTATTTCATTATAAATAAGGTTGCTATCAGTTACAACAAAAACCTGGTCGAATAATCCAGTTGCTACGGTATTATCATAGGTATGCCTGATAACTGTCTTGCTTTCTAACTGTTGCATTAATTTGGCGGGAAATCGACTCGCTGCATACCTGGCAGGGATCATGGCAATTTTCTTCATATCGATCAGGAAAACTTTATGGCAAATATAGTGTGTCGCCATAACAGATATCGATATACCCGGGATCTTCTATTGTTTGCAGGAAACCCCTTCTTCGTAATTCAGCAAAGCATCAGCTTGTTGCCTGGTTATTGTGACCCTGCTGCTACTTTCCAATATCACCTGGTCCATAACCTGTTGCTTTATTATTTTATTTGATGCGGTAAATTGATCACTGATATCACCGGAGCTTTCAGATTTCATGTTAAACATTTTAGATTGTTCATCACATGCAAGATCGAAAGCAGAAAATCTGATAATTTTAATGTCTTTATGGTCCGCAGTTTTGAAATGGATCTTCTTGCCTGTTATATCATACACGATACTCCATTTTGTAAAATTTCCCTGTGCCACATTATCCAGTATTGAAAACGCGTAATCAGTTAGAGGGAGAGACGTACCTGGCTGAATAATTTTGTTGATCATACTGCATGCTTTCACAAATCGTTCAAGAGAATTGTTTTGCAGGAATATTTCGTTTTGTTTGCTTAATTGGGTCTTTGCCGCTTGTGCACACGATGCATAGGTATCGTTAGTCAATACCGGGAAGGGCAGGTCTTCATTTTTGTGAATGGTCATCTTCCCATTTAAAAACTCTATAGTGGCAATATTTCCATCTGCATCAGCAACCAGGTAATGCAGCGGGGTGGCTGATGTGGTTATCCTGATGAGCGCATCACTTGCAATGACCTCAGCAGTTTTTGAAGCATTATCCATCTGGTATTGTATCCATTGAAGAACCCCGATCGAAGGCCTGCTATCAGGTTCCGGATATTTTGTTCCGTCAAGCCACATTAATTCTACTACCAACCCTTTTTCATTCATTCCACCTGTAGGAAATTCCTTTCCGTATTGGTTAAAAGTGATACTCCCAAATTTAGAGACCCAGCTTATCGTTCCATCCTCGGATGCTTTCATGGATGTTTTGAATAATCCCCGCTGGTTGGTGTTTACTATTCCTGCGCCAGTTATCCAATCATAATTACGGCCAAAAAAGATCTGGCCATTTTTATTGATGCAAAAGGTTGTACATGCAAAAATTAAATCCCCTGCAAAAAATAATAAAAAAAATGAGAATGCCTTTTTCATAACAATAGTTTATTGAATCTAGCTATTGTTTCCAGAAAAATATGTTTTAGAATGATGAATGGTTCGAACCTATTTACAATCCTGGGCAATCTGGAGTACATCTGAAAGAGATGCCTTTTGAACATCATTATAATTCCGGTATTTTTCTGCAACAACATCCACCGCGCAATCGCAATACTTTTTTGCGTTTTCCTGGCCGATGATGATCGCTGACTTGCCTTCGCATTTAGACACGAAGTCCTTTATCTGCCTGTTCGTCCAATATCTTGCCGCTGAACGCCCGATAGTTTTACATGATTGAGACAATACCAGGCCCGCAAACAAGATTAACGCGATAGAGCTAATGAGGAGTATTTTTCGTTTCATTTTATGATTTTTAATTACTTGAATAATTTTTCTTGCCAGATCTATGCCAGACCAATTAATGATAAAATAGTTTAGTGGTAAAATATTCTTGGGAATATTTTATAAGAATTATAAATAATTATAGTCAATGTATTAAGAAACTGCTTTAACAAAAACTTATCTGTTATGGTTTAATCCTTTATCATCTTTTTCTTTCTGAAAACGAAGAACGGCTATAAAACCCGTTACCAACTATATATGAAAAAGAAAATTTTACCTCTCTTATTTGTTGCGATATCAGCAACCACTTTTGCCCAGACAAAGTTATCTTATGGATTCCGGTTTGGCGTTTCTTCTGCAGATATGCGTGGGGATGCAGTGCAAAGTTTGAAAGATCTTGTAGATTTTGCAGATAAGTATATTACCACAGGTCCACGCACCAGTTTTTTCACGGGAGCTTATGTTGGACTGCCGCTTGGCGACGTTATAACGGTAGAGCCTGGCCTATATTATTCCCAAAAGGGTTACCAGCTGAAAGGCTCCCTAAGCGTAAAGGGCGTTGATATATTGGGTGTAAATGCAAAGGCACAATTACAATTAAATTATTTAGAGTTACCACTGTTGTTAAAAGCTAATATGGGTGGGCTACAGATCTTCGCAGGCCCACAGATATCATACCTGATGAATGCTGATCTGAAAGCATCAGCTGGTGCATTAGGGTTTAACGTATTTAGCACAAAGATCCCTGTAGGTTCCCAGTTTAATAAATGGGACGCAGGTGTTACTTCAGGGATAGGATATCAATTCAACAATGGACTTAACATCATGGCTTCTTATGATTATGGACTTTCTAAAGTGGACGCAAATAAGAACGTAGATGCATATAACAGGATGATGAAGATCGGTATCGGATTAAATTTCTAAACCCATATGAAAACCATCGGCCCGGATCATTCCGGGCTTTTTCATTTACGGCATAGCCTTATCTTTATGGAAAATCAATTGTACCCATGTTTGTAAAATGGCAACGTGATAAATGGAAACATTTTTTTGTAGGGATCATCCTCGGAAGCGTGCTTTATTTGATCTCGATTTATTTAGTTAACGCCCAACCATACCTGGCGGGACTCGTTTCTGTTCTTACTCTGGTGATGATCTGTTATGGTTTCGAGCTTTTTTCAAAATTCACAGGCAAGGGGCATTATGAAATGATGGATGCAATTGCTGGTGTATTAGGCGGACTGATTGGCATTGGGGCTTTATGGCTGGTACTTTAAAAATTATTGCTGTTGCATTTTAATAATAAATTCATCAATGAAGAAAATGATATATCGAGACGTATTTGTTTTGGTATTAAAGAAAAAATATTTTCGACCATGGTTTTTACATGAGGGGAAACGTTTCATTGAAAATCAATAGTAATTTCAGCATGTCATAATTAGATCATGTGGTATGGTGTCATTGAAAAACAATTCTGTTCGGTTGCTTTTCTACCTGCTATTTGTTTTGCATAACAATACTGCCATTGCCATACCAATAACGGGTTCACCTGGTTCCGACACGTTGTTACATAGGCCTACCTTATCCTTATTTCCTGATCCCATTGTGACCAGTGATTCTACAGCAGTGATCCCTTTCACAAGGGCGGGAAACCTGATCCTTATAGCTGCCAGGGCAGATACAACGATGGGAAACTTTATCCTGGACACAGGTGCACCTC